>JBCCBL010000007.1:0-24256 GCA_039034055.1 Verrucomicrobiota bacterium
CTTGAAGTTGAACCTAAGCAGAGGTACAGACGCTCGTAAGCTCTTTGAGGTGGGTCGGGTGTTTCGCGAAGATCAGGGGCGAATATGGGAGGCGATTTCGGTTACTTTCCTAGTTTACGTCGACCCGAAGGAAGCGGTTTGGAAGGCGCGCCCGGTCTTTGATTTTTATTCAGCGAAGTCTCTTATCGATCATTTGGTGCGACTTTCTGGAATCAAAATAGGTAACCAGTCCTATCAGCCGATAAAAAATAGTGGATCGTGGATGGATGGTCAGGCGGCAGTTATCGGAAATTTTATCGAGACGGGTTGGCAGGCGAAAGCGGGCCTCATCGATCTTCGTCGCGCGAAGGAATGGGCTATTGAAGGGTTTGTCTTTGCCGGGTCTTTCATCCTGAAACCTTCATTGCTTGAATACGAAGCGAAAACCCCGCGCTTTAAGCAAATGAGTGCTTATCCCGCTGCGAACAAAGATCTTGCGCTTCTCGTGAAACGGGGAGTGCTCGCCGAGACAGTCCGCCGTGATCTATTTAAAATCGCGAAATCCACTACTGATGGTTCATTTGTCATAGAATCTGTTGAGATTTTCGATGTCTATGACGGCGAAGGTTTGCCAGCAGATACAAAGAGTTTGGCTTTCACGATTTCCTTTCGGGCTCCTGATCGGACGCTCAGTGAAAAACAGCTAGGTACTGCTTTCGAAACAATTCAAAAACTCGTTGCAGAGGAGACAGATTATCGTGTTCGAGGCTAGGGTCGAAGGTTGCAGTATCAAATTTGAAAACCCAAAATTCACGCGCCTCGGAAACGACCATCTCCCACTACATAGAGAGTAAAATAATAAAATAAGCTTTCACCCGACATCCTTCATCTCTCATCTTTTAATACATCATGTCTGATCAATCTATGGATATTGAATACGTGGCGAAGTTGGCGCGTATTTCCCTGACCGAAGAAGAAAAGGCCAAATTTGCAGAGCAACTTGGCGATGTCTTGGAAAATTTCGAAAGACTCAATGCGGTAGATGTTTCTGGTATTGAACCGACCGCCCACGCCTTTCCAGTTTACAATGTTTGGCAAGAGGATGTCCCGGAGTCTGGGTTTTCGCCCGAAGAGGCATTGAAAAATGCGCCAGCGCAGCGAGCCAATCAAGTTGTCGTGCCCAAAGTAGTCGACGACGCTTAATTAAGGAATATTCGAAATGTCGACTCCGATTTATTTTCAGACGGCTGCAGAGCTTTCCGATGCCTTGGCATCCGGGTCCGTGACTTCGCGCGCGCTCACTCAAGCGGTGATCGATCGGACGTCTGCGGTCGAATCAAGCGTGGGCTCGTATTTGCACACGGATGCCGAAGATGCCCTCAAACAAGCCGATGCCTCAGATGAGCGCCGCGCAGCCGGGAAGGCCCTCAGTCCGCTCGACGGTATCCCGCTCTCCTTGAAAGATGTGATTTGCCGGAAAGATCATCCTCTGACCGCGGCATCTAGGATTCTCAAAGATTTTATCAGCCCCTATTCAGCGACGGTCACCGAGAAGCTTCAAGCTGCGGGAGTGGTTTTATGGGGTCGCCTCAACATGGATGAATTTGCGATGGGTTCGTCGACCGAGAATTCAGCGTTTAAATCTACGGCGAATCCTTGGGACCTCGAGCGCATTCCAGGGGGCAGCTCTGGAGGCAGCGCTGCCTCGATTGCTGCCGGACAGACCATCTTGACTTTGGGGTCAGATACAGGTGGATCGATCCGCCAACCTGCGGCCCTGTGTGGGGTGGTAGGCATGAAACCAACCTATGGTCTGGTATCGCGCTATGGCTTAGCAGCGTTTGCTTCATCCTTAGACCAAATTGGGCCCTTTGCACGCACCGTTGAAGATGCCGCGATGCTCTTGCAATTGATCGTTGGTCACGATCCGCATGATTCAACCTCATTCAAAACTGAGATTCCCGACTATCGAGAGGCTTTGAAACAGGAAGGTCCGTGGACTCTAGGGTTGCCCAAAGAGTATTTCGGTGAAGGGCTCGATCCGGAAGTGCGGGCAGCGGTCGACTCAGCGGTGAAGTTTTATGAAAGCAAAGGCTGCTCTATTAAGGAGATCACTCTTCCGCACACCGACTTAGCGGTGCCTGTTTATTACATTATCGCGACTGCGGAGTGTTCGTCGAATCTCGCTCGTTACGATGGTATTCGCTACACGCATAGGACAGAGACGGCCGAGGACGGAATCGAACTCTATGCACAGAGCCGGGGTGAGGGCTTTGGTGAAGAAGTAAAACGCCGCGTAATTCTTGGCACTTACGTCCTGAGTAGTGGATATTATGATGCATATTATTTGCGTGCTCAAAAAGTGCGCACTTTGATTCGTAATGATTTTATGACGGCTTTCGAAGCGGTCGATGCAATCCTTACTCCGACTAGCCCAACTGTGGCCTTCAAAAAGGGTGAGCGTTCGAGTGACCCGCTGGCGATGTACTTGAGTGATATTTACACCATCTCGACGAACTTGGCTGGACTCCCAGGGATTTCGATACCCGGAGGTTTTAATTCGGATGGTCTACCGATTGGGCTTCAATTAATTGGTAAACCTTTCCAAGAAGCCGAGCTTTTATCAGTCGCTCACGCCTTTGACTCGGCTCACGATTACAACCGTAAAACGCCCAACCTTTAATTCGCGAAACCATGGCTGAATACGAACCTGTCATTGGTCTTGAAGTTCACGTGCAACTCAAGACTCAGTCCAAGATGTTTACCCGCGCTGGCTATCAGTATGGAGAGCCTCCAAATCTATTTACAAATCCGGTGATCATGGGCTTGCCTGGAGCTTTGCCCGTTCTGAACAAGGAGGCGATTGAGCAAACAGTTCGAGTTGGGTTAATTTTCGATTCGGAAATCGCAGACGTCTGCAAATGGGATCGGAAGAACTATTTTTATCCTGACAATCCAAAGAATTATCAGATTTCCCAATACGATCAACCCTTGTGTATAGGAGGAGAGGTAGAGATTGAACTCCCTGGACCTTCCCGCAATATCATGGGAGCACATCGAATGGTAAAGCTTGAACGAGCGCATTTGGAGGAGGATGTCGGAAAGCTGACTCACGGTGAGAGCGATAGCCTAGTTGATTATAATCGAGCCGGAGTACCGCTTTTAGAGATAGTATCGAAGCCTGATATCTTCAATACCGACGAAGCCGTAGCTTTCCTCAACGCTCTTAGGGTAGCTCTCTCGAATGCGGGTGTCTCAGATTGTGATATGGAAAAAGGGCAGCTTCGCTGTGATGCGAATGTCAGTATCAAACCTAAAGGTAGCGATGTGCTCGGGACCCGCACTGAGATGAAAAATCTCAATTCGGTGTCCAATGTGAAGAATGCTATCGAATACGAAATTAAGCGCCAGACGGAGGTATTGGAAGGCGGGGGAGTGGTCACTCAAGAGACGCGCCGCTGGAACGTGGAAGGCGCTTATTCCGTATCTCTGCGGGGAAAAGAAGATGCGCATGATTATCGTTATTTCCCTGACCCAGATTTGATGCCAGTGAAGGTTCCCACAGAAGTTGTTGAGCGTCTCAAGGGCAAATTGCCGGAGCGTCCATTCGATATGCAACGACGCTATATGGAAGAGTTGGACCTCCCCTACACGGTGACGTCAGTGGTCTGTTTAGATGGGTCCCTGAGCCAGTATTTCGAAAAGGCTCTAGCCTCATTCAATAAACCAAAGCAGATTGCTAATTTTGTAGTGAATGATCTCTTACGTGAGCTTTCGGCAGCCGAAGGAGACGGAGCTATGCCTCTCAGTCAGTGTAAGATCCTGCCGGAAGATTTAGCTGGGTTAGTCAAATTAATCGAGGAGGGTGTGATCTCCAACCAGATTGCCAAGACAGAGGTTTTTCCAGTGATGTTCGAGACTGGGCAAGCCCCGAGTGCGATTGTCGAAGAAAAAGGCCTGAAGCAATCAACCGATACGGGTGAAATCGAAGGCATCTGCGCTGAGGTTATCGAAAATAATCCGAAACCGGTAAAACAGTTTAAAGAAGGTAAGGAGCAGGCGATCAACGCGCTAAAAGGTCAGGTCATGAAAGCTACACGGGGGAAGGCTAACCCGAAGCTGGTTGATGATATTTTGCGGAAGCTCCTCACTTCCTAAAACCAATGCGTCTCGATGATGAATATGAAGCACGGAAAACAGGATGAAGTTCGTGTGATTATGTTTGTGCATTTCGTCAATGACTCAGTAATTAGCTTATCATGACACAAGCTAGGCGGCCCTTAGATACGTTTCTACACTGCCCATCTTGTGGCTTCATTGAGTTTCAGCGCTATGGAGAGAATGGGAAGCGTTGTCGGGCTTGCAATTATACTCTTTTTTCCAATCCCGCTTCGGCGGCAGCAGTATTTTTGCTGAACGACAAAAATGAATTCCTTGGCATTCGGCGGAAGCGAGAGCCACGGAAAGGAACGTGGGCCTTGCCCGGAGGGTTTGTTGATATAGGTGAGAGTCTTGAGTTTGCAGCAATCAGAGAGACGAAGGAGGAGGTCGGGTTAGATATAGGCTCCCTGGGCTATTTAGCTTCGTTTCCAAATGATTATATTTATGCGGGAATCAAGTATGCCACTACTGACGCATATTTCGTTTCTCGTGACTTTTCCGGTGATATTTCGCTTGAGAATCGGGAAATCTCTGAAGCGAGTTGGTTAAATCCTGGTGCGCTTGATCCTGATACATTAGCCTTTCCGTCGACTAAGCAGGCTTTCGAGACATTGAGGAGGGAAGTGACCGCAAGCTAGGTTGGCCTCGATCAAAAACCGTCTTTTGTGAAACGACTTAAGAGGTGGGACTAGAGGGCCTTGGGGTCGAGTCCGATCGAAGTCGATTCGCTGAGCTTCGGGAGCGTCCGGGCGAGCCAACTTAGGAATAGCGATTTCCACTGGCTCACTGCAGTGTTGTCCTCGGTCCAGTCAATGGCGTGTTCGCCGCGATTGAATATGTGCAGTTCGCAATCGACATTTTGTTCGGCTAGAGCGCGGGCCAGTCGGAAACTATCGTGTGCCGGATTGCGTGGGTCTTCGAGTGTGTGCCAGAGAAAGGTTCGCGGTACGACTGGAGTGACTCGATGCTCAAGTTGATAAAATGAGCGCCGCGCTTCGCTTGGGAAGGAACCGAGGATGCGGCCTAGAGCGAGGTGAGTGTGTCCAGTGAAGTTGCTGACGATCGGATGGCCGAGCGCCATGGCATTGGGTCCGCCTGAGTATTGCACGAGGGTGTCTTCAAATTCCGAACTGCGCCAATCGGCGTGTATTGCAGAGGTTGCGGCCAGATGAGCGCCGGCACCAAATCCCAAGGCAATGAGGGATTCGGGGATAATGTTCCACTTTGCGGAATATTTCCTGATGAGTCTGAATGCCCGTTGTGCATCAAGGAGGGGGCCATCGAGTAGGTTTTCCCCTTGGAGAGCCTGTTGGGTGCGATAGTGGAGAATGCAAACGTGGCAATCCAATGCGAGAATGCTTTCGGCAATAGGGTAAAGGGGTTCTATGTCTAGATGATGGTAACCGCCGCTTGGAAAAAGGAGAATCAAGGGCCGCGGGCGTGCGTCCTCCTTGATCGTGAGGTCTAGTCGCGGCATGTTGTCGTCAACGTCGGGACTCCATATGGGCGGGGTATTCTCCCAAAGCGGTACAGAGAACTCGGAACTATTCACCATTTTATTATTTTCGAATTATTCGCGGACTTATTAAACTTTTGATCGGATTTGAGTGCTTGCGAAGATGGTTAACACTTCTCTTCGATGTCGGAAAGGTGGATGTCGAGAGCCTTCACCGAGATGTGTATTTCGGCCACGGAAATCATGAGTGAAATCCCCAAAAGGATGATGCTGATTCCAAAAAATATGCCTCCGGTCACCGATAGCCCGGCGTAGAGTATAAACATGGCGATGACGCAAAAGATAAAGCTGAGGGTACCAATCTCTTGCATGCGGCGGATCAAATGAATCCTTCGCCGTAGATTGTCGAGTTGAGCGCGCAGACCTTTTTCGGCGGTTTGTTCTCGGTTTTGAGCTAGGGATTCTTTCAGATTTCGTATTACGTTAGCGAGCGCGAGGAATCGATTGGTGTAAGCCAAGAGTAACAGTGAGATTGCCGGGAAGAGGAGGGCTGGAGTTGTGATGCCAATATCCATCGTGAAACGATCAGGAAATCGCAAAAAATGTTTCAACGGCGTGGTTTATCGGAAAATGAGGAGCGAAAAGCGATCAAATATCGTGCTGGATACAGGCACATGTTCCGGGACCCGACTCATTACTTTCAAGTGTCAGGTCACCGCCCAAGGTCCGTATGGTATGGCGGGCAACGGAGAGTCCCATGCCACAGCCTACCTGAGTTTTCGAGGATACAAATGGCTCGAACAGTGTATCGCGGATGCTCTCGTTGATTCCCTTGCCCTGGTCAAATATTTTGAGCATGAGGCGCTTGCGTTCACTGATTTCGACTATTTCTAACTCAATACTGATTTTTCGATCTCGCGCAGGGTCTTCACCGTAAGACTCCGCGGCATTGTTGAAAACAGCCAGCAATACCGTTTCAAATAATTCGGAATTTGTATTCAGAAATATCGAATCATCGATGGCCGGATCGACTTCGAAGGTGATTTCTGGCCAAATGTTTTTTTGTTCGTCTTGAAGACGCCTTTGCGCCCCCATAATCAGTCGGTTTACCTGGACTTTGTGCAAATCTACATACTCCTGGTGGGCTAGACTTGAGAGCTGTCGCACAATGTCGACCACGCGATTAATCGATTTGTCAATTGATTCGACGCTGCGAGTTATCAGTGGCGCGTTGTCCATGCCCGTTTTCATCAGATCAAGGTAGCCGACTACGACGCCCAGCAAATTGTTTAGGTTGTGAGCGATTCCCTGGGTAATGGCTCCAACCGAAGCTGATCTACGCGACTCGGCAAGACGTTCCTGAAGTTCGATGTTTTCGCGATAGATCTGTTGAAAGCGAAGTTGGGTATGGACTCGGGCGAGGGTTTCATCGAGGTCGATTGGTTTAGTAATGTAGTCGATGGCCCCGACTCCAAGGCCTTCGATTTTCCCTTCTTTGGAGGACTTTGCAGTTACAAAAATTACTGGGATCGACTCAGTATCGGGGTTGGTCTTGAGGTGTTGGCATGTTTCGATCCCATCCATTTCTGGCATCATGACATCCAATAGGATGAGATCGGGGATCGTCTCTTTGACCACTTCCAAACACTCTCGACCGTCTTTTGCGACGAGGACTTTGAGATCGTGGCGTTCTAATTTCCGCTGAAGGAGTCGGATGTTGATGGGTTGATCATCTACCACAAGAATCTTGGCTCCGGCGAATGGAGAACTTGGAGAATTCGATTCAGTTTTGGGTGATGTCATTATACTAGCGCCCGATTCCATAGCAAAAGTATGGAGAAAAGTCGTGATTTTGGGTGGAGAAATTAGACTAAAGTGCCTGGATGGCAAATATTTGGATCGAGATCACAGGCCTCGTTTGAGTTTGTAAGCCTTCACCGTATTGGCCATGAGCATGGCGACAGTCATTGGGCCAACACCTCCGGGAACTGGAGTGATCTTCGAGGCGATCTGTGAGGCAGATCCAAATTCGACATCACCGACAAGGCGGTATCCCTTTTTTGAAGTGGAGTCCGATATCCGGTTGATCCCTACGTCGATCACAACAGCTCCTGGTTTTAGCATATCGCCTTTAATGAATTCAGCGCTGCCGATTGCGGCTATAAGAATATCGGCTTGCTTTGTTATGGCCGAGAGGTCGCGTGTCGCGGAGTGGCAGACGGTGACGGTTGCATTTCCCCATTCGGCCCGTTGCAGGAGGAGTTGGGCGATCGGTTTTCCAACAATCTGAGAACGTCCCACAATCACCGCATGGGCTCCTCGAGTCTCGATTCGAGAGCGCGTCAGGAGTTCAATGATGCCAGCAGGGGTGCATGAAACAAAGCGACTATTGTCGTCCTGCAGAATGCGGCCGATATTGCTGGCATTGAAGCCGTCGACGTCTTTCTCAGCCGAAACGGAGTTAAACACTCGCTGTTCGTCAATATGTTTGGGCAGGGGAGCTTGAACCAAAATTCCATCTACGGCCCCGTCGCCATTGAGTCGCCCAACATGGCCTAAAAGTTCGCCCTCTGATATTGACTCGGGGTAAACTTCAAGCGCTGCGTTCATCCCGATTTGAGTAGCCGTTTTCTCCTTTTTCCTTACATAGGAGACACTGGCAGGGTCTTCACCAACTCGTATAAATACTACATTGGGTTTGCGCCCCTGGAATTGGGCAATTTCAGATTTCAGTTCCGAGAGAATCTCTTCTCGAATGGCGTTACCATCGATTATTGAAGCTGACATTGGGAGGGGCAGTGTGAACGGGAATTAGTAGAGGACGCGAACATTTCTGACGTCTAACAAGACATCGGAATTCCAATCTCCATCCATCACGACTGCTTCGACTGCTACGGTCAGACCATTCAATTCGTTCAGGCTGCGATGCAAGACACAGTTTTCGAGATCCAGCCAGGCGAGGCGCTTTTTACCGTCCGGAGATCGAAGTTCTGTCGGTGTCTTGGGTTTGCCGCCGAACCAACGTTTTCTCGCAATACTCAAGACCCCGGTATAAGTGATGAGAATGTCTGAGGGAGGCTTGAATTCTGTTGTCAGCTGAGCCTCTAGACTCGAGATATTTGGGTTGTCGGTGGAAAATACGTCGAGTTCCTCAATGAGTTCTTCCTCGGATACAGGTGCGGGCGCGACGGTTACGGGAACGGATTGAGGTGCAGGAGTCTGCTCCGCAATGGGGGCATTCAATCCGTCGCCACTCGGAGCGATCAGCGGTGACTCTAAGAAGTAAACAGTGATTGCTTTCGTGAAGGTGACTTCTGACCAGTCATCACTACTAGCGTTCACGGTATGCTCATCGGTATCCTGCAAAACAGCGAGGACCGTACTTTCCGTATCCGGCGCAGCATAGACTAAGGTGGAAGGTTTTACGATGAGAGCCTTAGTCACCTGTTCGGTCTCAACGTGTCCAGTGTAGCTCCCAGGTAAATCGACCCATTTCCACCCCTGCTGTGCCTGCTCCTCATCTAGGACCGGTTTCGCATCAAGTTTTTCCATCAGCGCATTGGAGACGGTTTTGAGAGGGGTTTCTCCGACGTCAGGAGTGAGGTAGACTGGTATCTGAGCAGCGACCCAAGGAACCGAGGCGGCAATGAAAGACAGGAGACTGAGACTCTTTGCTAAGTGCATTAAAATCGTCTTAATAGAAAGTGGCGAGAGGCCCTAATCAATTGAATAATGATTCGATTTCCTTGTTTTTCAACTGCTTGCATTCACCGGAAGGAATTCCCTTCAGTTGAAGTCGGCCGATCTGAAAACGGTGCAGGCTATTCACGTAATAGCCGAAGCTTTCAAGCAGCCGCCGGATTTCTCGCTTTTTTCCGTGGTTTAGATGTATCTCAAGGCGCTTCTCTGTCTTCGGTCCCAGATCACGGCCAAGGATTACCTTTTCGAATCGCAGATGCTCTCCTTCGATGACGCGACCTTCGAGCAATTTGGGCGTGAGTGCCTTATCGAAGGGTTTGTGGACCTCGACTCGATAGCGCTTCACCACGGTGAAAGAGGGGTGCATGATCCGTTGGGCCAGGTCGCCATCATTAGTTAGAATGACGAGGCCTTCAGAATCCTTATCGAGGCGACCGGCACAGAACAGTCGGTTTTTGCGATAACTCGGAGGTAGGAGTTCGAAAACGGTCTGAGTATGGAAGGGGTCTTCATTGGAACAAATGAAGCCCTTGGGTTTGTACATCATCAAGGTGATTTTGGATTCCAAATCGCCCATTGTAAGCATTTTCCCGTTCACCGTAATGCGGTCACGTCGAGGATCCGCTTTCTGCCCCAACTCAGCGGTTTCGCCGTTCAAGGTAACTTGTCCCTCCTTTATCAAGGCCTCGGCACCCCGACGGGAGGCAATCCCACGGTCTGCGATAATTTTTTGGATGCGAATTCCTGAGTCTTCTGAAGGCATAAACGGTGATTTCCGGCGAAAAATGAAATTCGACATTGAAAACGAAATCACCGTAACGCTACAACTCTTCTTTTTGACGACGATTCGTCGCCTTCAGACAGCTTAAAATTATACTAAATGAGTGAGACAAACGAACCAAAGGTAGCCCTCGTAACGGGTGCAGGTCGTGGGATTGGCCGAGAAATTGCCCTGAAATTAGCTCAGGATGGACACACCGTTATCTGCGTTTCGAAGAGTGAGGGCTCTTGCGGCGGTGCTGCGGAGTTTATAAAAGAGCAGGGACTGCAAGCGGTTGCGCGAGCGGTCGATGTCTCAAAAGGAAACGAAGTTGCCGAAGCAGCGGCAGAGCTGCTTAAAGAATTCGGTAATATCGATATCTTGGTGAACAATGCGGGAATCACCCGAGACACCCTGCTTTTTCGTATGAGCGATGAAGACTGGGATGCAGTCATACAGACGAATTTATCCAGCAGCTTTTATTGGACAAAGCATCTCGCAAGACCGATGACCCGCAAGCGCTGGGGCCGTATTATCAACATCTCTTCTGTTGTCGGATTGATGGGAAATGCCGGACAAGCCAACTATGCTGCGGCTAAAGCGGGCATGATTGGGCTGACAAAAAGCCTGGCGCGCGAGTTTGCCGCACGAAAAGTCACGGTAAATGCTGTTGCTCCGGGGTTTATCGATACGGATATGACTTCGGAACTCAGCGAAGAAGTGAAAGCCGGGGCAACGGGCATGATCCCTCTGAAACGCTTTGGTGAGGTCGGAGATATCGCCTCAATGGTATCGTATCTTGCTTCAGAACAGTCTTCATACATCACTGGACAGACTTTTACCGTTGACGGCGGTATGGTCATGTGATGCTCAAAAC
Organism: Verrucomicrobiota bacterium; assembly: GCA_039034055.1. GTDB lineage: Bacteria > Verrucomicrobiota > Verrucomicrobiia > Opitutales > JABSRG01 > JBCCBL01. The sequence continues at coordinate 10,933 of JBCCBL010000007.1, forward strand.
AACCTTCAACACTCTCTTTATTATGTCAGACAAAACTATCGAACAACGCGTGAAAGATATCATCGTCAGCCAGCTCAGCGTGAACGAGGAGCAAATCACTCCAGAGGCATCTTTTCTTGATGATTTGGGTGCTGATTCCCTCGATACAGTTGAACTCATTATGGCTTTCGAGGAAGAATTCAAAGATGAGATTCAGGGCGAGATTCCCGAATCAGATGCTGAGAAACTCCAGACTGTAGGCGACGTCGTATCTTATATCACCGAAAAAGCGGGTTGATTGTAAATTTCGAGTATGAGTAGTCCCAACGCGAATCAGCGCGTGGTCGTGACCGGAATTGGCGTGATTGCTGGTCTGGGTCAAACAGGCGATGAGTTCTTCGATAACCTCGTCGCCGGAAAATCAGGCATCGGGCGTGTGACGCGCTTCGATGCTACGGACTACCCAAGTCAAGTCGGAGCCGAAGCGAGTCAGTTTGAACCAACTGATTTTATTGAACCCAAAGAAGTCCGTCGCAACGACCGCTACACTCAATTTGCGATTGGGGCCTCAAGGCGCGCAGTTGAGGATGGTTCCCTCGATCTAGACAAGGTCGACAAGGACCGTTTCGGAGTCCTCATCGGCTCGGGGATTGGGGGGATGGAGACGATTGAGAATCAGTCTTTTGCTCTTTTCCAAGGAGGACCTCGCAAGGTTTCGCCTTTTATGATCCCGTCCTTGATTGCGAACATGGCGACTGGGGTAGTGGCCATCGATCTAGGCGCACGTGGCCCGAATTTCTCGGTGGTCAGTGCTTGCGCGACCGGCAGCCACGCCCTGGGAGAAGCCTATCGCATGATCCAGCGGGGCGAGGCCGATGTAATGATTGCTGGAGGCAGTGAGGCGGCGATTACTCGTCTTGGGTACGGTGGGTTCTGTAAGATGAAGGCGATGAGCACGCGATATAATGCAACGCCTGAAAAGGCGTCGCGGCCCTTCGATTCGGGGCGAGACGGTTTTGTGATGGGCGAAGGTGCCGGTGTATTGATTCTCGAAACTCTAGAGCATGCTGAGGCGCGCAACGCCAAGGTCTATTGTGAAATGGTCGGATATTCTGCAACTTGCGATGCTTACCATATCACGTCTCCCGATCCTGAAGGTAAGGGCTTGGCGCTCGCTCTAAGAAATGCGCTGAATGGAGCGGGTCTTGAGCCAACCGATGTCGACTACATCAACGCCCATGGGACATCGACTCCATACAACGACAAATTTGAGACTCAGGCAGTGAAGAATGTTTTTGGCGATCATGCCAAAGACAAACTGCTGATGAGTTCTACAAAATCGATGACGGGCCATCTGCTCGGTGCTGCTGGAGGTATCGAAGCAGCCGTGATCGCTAAGACTATCGAGACTGGAAAAGTCGCCCCAACCATCAATATCGAGGATCCAGATCCCGAATGCGATCTCAACTATGTGCCAAATACCTCCGTCGAGGCCGAGGTTAAAGTCGCGATGAGCAACAACTTGGGCTTCGGTGGGCATAATGCGACGATCATTTTCAAGGCTATCGACTGAGGAATTCAGTCGATTTTTCTGCTAGCATCGTTAAGCCATCCAAGGACCTTGGCTTCGGCAGCTCGCATGCGTTGTCTTGCAAATTCTTCCAGATCGTCCTCACCGGCGAGATGCAGCCATCCGTGAATTAGATATAGAAACAGTTCCTCTTCGAAGGTGTTTCCGTGTTGGGAGTATTCTTTGATTGCCTGATCTATGCTAACTGCGATTTCTCCTGCAAAATCGGCCTCTGCGTCTCCCGGGAAGGTGATGACATCCGTGGGCGTCGGATCTTCTAGAAATTCCTGGTGTAATTTGCAGATGGTGGATTCATCAACGACTGCAATCGAGAGGTCGCCCGGTGGAATCGTGTAAAACGGACATTTTTCGAGGATTCTGAAGAGTTCGAGAATCTTCGATTCGCTAATCTTGTCTGTTTCTACTTCGATGGCGACTTCGATGACGCGTTCGCTCATAGGTCGAATCAAGTAGCCTGAGGCTGGCCATTCGGAAAGGGCTGTCGGGAGCCGGAAGACGTTTTTGACGCCTGGGGAGAAGTATTTTTGGAGTCAGCATTTTCTTTGTCGATCGACTCTTTTTTGGGATAAACCACGCGCGAATGCATCATGTTCAAAATCGTGAACGAGAAGCTGCGTTTGATGCGTGCAATCTCGTTCATCGTGATCGGGCATTCGTCCAATTGGCCATCATCAATTCGGTCTTTGACGATATTATCGATGAGTTCATCGATTGCCATAGGGGTGATTTTTTTCAGGCTGCGGCTAGCGGCTTCTACGCTATCGGCTATGAATATGATAGCACTTTCCTTAAAGCGAGGGCGTGGCCCATCATAGCGGAAAGTGGACTCGTCGACCGAAGATACCTCATGAACGAAGGGCATCTGGGTCTGGGCGATATTACGAGCGCGCTCTTTTTTGATCGCTTCATAATAAAAGTATTGGATCAGCGATGTGCCATGGTGCTGCCGGATGACGTCCACCACGGTGCGCGGGAGTTTGTGTCGTTTCGCCATCTGCACGCCTTCTTTGACGTGAGCTTTGATGACTATGGCGCTCATTGATGGTGTTTGCTCACCATGCGGATTGATACCGTCTCTTTGGTTTTCCACGAAGTAATCAGGTTTAACCAGTTTTCCAATATCGTGAAACAGCGCGCAAGCGCGACAGGCCAGTGGGTTTGCACCGATCTCGGCAGCGGCGCGTTCTGCGAGATTTGCCACCATCAAGCTATGGTGGTATGTGCCTGGAGCTTCGACCTGCATTCGGCGGAGCAAGGGGTGATTATAATCGGTGAGTTCGAGGAGGGTAATTTCTGTAGTAAATTTGAAAATCAGCTCGAGCAGGGGAAGGAGGCCGACGACTAAAGTCCCCGTTATCAAGCCGGCGAGCGAAGCCACCACGATTTGGCTCAGCACAATATTCCAGTCGAGCTGATTCAAAATACCGAGGAATCCTGCGCAGATGGCTACTCCGAGTCCTGCGAGCCAACCCGCCTTAACGATACGCGAGCGCTTCCGGGCATCGTTGGTGAAATAGATTGAGACGAGACCCGAGAACAGGCTGATAAATAGAACATCGAAAGATGCACCGTTCATGATCGATGTCAGGAAACTCACTACAATAGTCGTGAGCAGGGCTATTGATTGGTTCAATAGGACTGCGACAAGGATGGAGGCCAAGGCAAATGGCAGCATATATTGCACAAGAGCGCTGATCGCGGTGCTCTGAGATGCTAAGGCCGAATCGCCGAACTGAATCACCAGGCGGATCAAGAGAAGGTTGAGGGCGATCGCCAAACAGGCGACCCCTAGTTCGCGATTGCGGTGTATGAATTCTTTGTCCGACGCGCGGATATAGAGCAGTGCACAACAGAGGATTCCGATGGTGATGAGCGCGCGTTCGATTAAGTGACGATCAAAGGCAAATCCAGAATCCATCATTTCTCGTTTGATCGACTGATGTGCCTGAAAACGCTCAAAATCGTCCGCTGAGACGCTTTGATTTGGGGTGATGATAGTGTCACCTTCGCGGACGGTCTGTTTAGCTGGTTGAATATTGGCGAGAGCTTGTTGGACGTTTGCGGCCGTGGCAGCCTCATCATATTGAAGATTCTCGGTGAGACCACTCTTGAAGATTCCGAAAAGGGCTCTAGCCGCCGGAACACTCGGAGAGATCGGAATCAGAGACTGCCTCAATGTAAAAAGAGCCTCGGTATAGGGTAGTACCGACACCTGAGTCGTCATGCCGGTATTGTCGATTATACTGAAAAGCTGAATGTTGCTGTCTTCCCCGAAAACCGGAGTGTTGGGCTCGTAGATTCCCTGAGCAAAAACAGACTCCATGACTGCAAGAGCCTGCGTGAAAAGCTGCGATCTGTCCTCGATCGGGACGCGATTCAAAATGACCGCGACATCTTCGGCATTTGCGGCGAAACCACTCTCGGTGAAGGTCGACTCAGCAAATGCTAAAATGTATGAAGGTTGCTCTGCAACGTCTGCAGCTTCTAGAAGGACGTCGAGCCGTTGAAAACCGGATTCCAGTTGCTTGACCCAATCTGCAAATGCTCGATAGGGCTCCAAAGAAAGGGTATGGACACGCGGGACTTGATCCTCGGTTGTCTTGCGGAGTTTTTCAGTGGCAAGCGCGCTTTCGTAGCTGAAGGTAAATTCAGAAACAACCCGGATGCGCGAGAGCTGGCCTTCGAGAATCTGAGGACCACGGGGGGCATTTCCGACGAAACAAATTATAAAAACCAGGGCGGTGAATGCCAGGAATACCAGGCCCCCGACTAGGCGGCTGCTCTCGAAAAACTGGGAAGTTTTTGAGGGATCCCCGCTACGCCGCTGCAAACGGGCACGATTCTCAGCGTCCAGCCGTTTTTTGCGTCGTTTTTTGAAAAATGCCATAGCTTAAGGCCAGAGTCTGTCTGTTTGAGACGTCTTGAGTGGGTTTCCGTTCAAGAATCTCCGGCAAAATGCGTCAATTTAGCTATAAGTTGTTAAAGTCGGAACGACCGGGTGATGATTGATAGCGTTCGTATGCGTTGATGATACGTTGGACCAGAGGATGCCGCACCACATCATTCTTGTCGAAATAAAACACTTTGATGCCCGGCACGTTGGCTAGGACATGAACAGCCTCCTTGAGTCCGGAATTGCGCGCGCGCGGCAGGTCTACCTGAGAAATATCTCCAGAGATGATCATGCGGCCATTTTGTCCGAGTCGCGTAAGAAACATCATCATTTGCTCAGGTGTCGTATTTTGAGCCTCGTCGAGGAGGATTACCGCATTGGAGAGAGTCCGACCACGCATGTAGGCAAGGGGAGCAATTTCGATATTTCCGCGCTCCATAAGACGGTGGGTGTCTTCCTTACCGAGCATATCATACATAGCGTCATAGAGCGGTCTCAGATAGGGTAGAATCTTTTCCTCAAGATCGCCGGGTAGAAAACCAAGGGCTTCACCTGCTTCGACGGCAGGGCGCGTGAGGATGATCTTCTCAACCTCTCCGCTCATCAATGCTTGGAGGGCGACTGCCATGGCCAGGTAGGTTTTACCGGTTCCGGCAGGTCCCGCGCCGAAGACAATTTCATTATTTAGCAGGAAGCTGAGATAGCGCTTCTGGTTAACCGTTTTCGGGACGATACTCTTCTTGCGCAATTTGATTACGAGCGGATTTTCGAATAGCTCAGTGAGTTCTTCGGACTTTCCGGACCCAACCGTATTGAGCATATAGTCGAAGTCTCCTTGCCGAATCTCCATCCCCTGTTTTCGGGCGAGTTTAAGGTATTTGAACAACACCTCGGCCTCCGCAACAGCGGGCTCTTTCCCCTCAATCTCCACCCAATTATCACGGGTGGTGAGTTCCACTTTGAGCACTTTCTCGATGAAAGTGATGTTTTCCGAATTACTGACCAGTAGTTGGTCGAGCTGGCGCGAGTTGTCGAAGGTCAACTTTGACGGAGGCATACAGTAGGAGAATTATGGCAAAAGGGCGTCTCGAGTCATCGAAGGATTTTTTCGGAAATTGAGTCAATGGAAACGAGGGTGCAAGCCTTCACTCGTTAGAATTACTGAGATCGACACGGTTATGCAAGTGATGTGTTTTTCCATGTCCCGGTATCATTTAACACTGCGAAACGAGCAAATAATTCTTCGCGATACCATCCCACCTCACGCGTGAGATCGATGGCCTTTTTGTGTTCACGGTTCCGGTAGGCGAAATATTTCATGGCCTCCTCGGTTTTCCAAATGCTGAAAGTGGCCATTTGAACAATGGGAACCTCACCGATCCCCGCGGAAAATACAAGGCCGGGCGCTTCGCTTAGATTTCGCTGAGACTCGGGGACATATTTCCAAAACCTTCGAAGGTGTCGAAGCTTGATGGTCGCTCGGGTAATTACCGCGGTGTGTTCGGGTCTTGCAGAATACTCCAGTGTTTCGAAAGGACTGCGCCCCGACCACTGGCCATTTGAGCGGACGCACCCCAACCATAGGGTCCAGATTTCCAAAGTTCTCTCTCGGAATTCGCTCCATTTGGAAGACTGTTCAAAGAAAGCTTCGGCGGCTTCTTCGGAATCCCAAATCAACAGTATGCAGTAGGCGGACCAGTCTGGCCAGGGGTTGAAGCCCTCGCCCCGACCGCAGCCCATAAGTTTGAAAAATTGTAAACCAGGCGTATTCCTCAGCGGCTTCTTAGCGTATTCCATCTGACTGAGCGCCCAATGGATTCCCTTTAGATTTGGATAGCGACAGAAGCTGAGGGTGGTGATTTGAGGCATTTTGAGTTTGGGCAACCGGAGGCTACCTCGGTCGCTACCGATCTAGAATTGCCGTAAATCCAGAGTAAATGGGAATTCTGAATTTGGTTCGTCGGCGGGTAGAGTTTCGATGGGTCCTGGAGTGTGACCGATGTCCTGGAAGCGTGAGAGGCGGCGACTTTCGGCCTCGTATGAATTCACTGGGAACGCGTCGTAATTGCGACCTCCGGGGTGTCCGACGTGGTAGGTGCAACCGGCGACCGAACGCAGGGTCCAGATATCGACCAGATCGATCACGAGAGGGGTATCGACTTCAATCGTTGGATGCAGACACTCGGGCGGTTGCCAAGCGCGATAACGGACCGCAGCGACATATTCGCCGGCTGTGCCTGTTGCCGTCATCGGGATTTTGCGGCCATTGCAAGTCAGGATATAGCGGTCTGCATTGAAGCATTCTGCTTTGATTTGCATGCGCTCAACTGATGAATCGACGAAGCGTACGGTGCCTCCAGAGGTGCCATGTTCCCCAAGCACATGCCAGGGTTCGAGAGCATTTCTCAATTCAACGCGGATCTCTTGGTATTTAAATTCGCCATAAAATGGGAATCGAAATTCTAGGTGTGCAAAAAACCAGTCTTTTGAGAAATCATATCCTGAGTCCCTCAATTCGGCGAGGACTTCTTTAAAATCTTGCCATACGAAATAAGGCAGCATCCAGCGGTCGTGCAGTTGCGTGCCCCAGCGTGTCAGTTTACCAGCTTTGTAAGGTTGCTTCCAGAAACGGGCGATTAGAGCGCGGATTAGGACCTGTTGGGCAAGGCTCATCCGCGGATGAGGAGGCATTTCGAAACTGCGCAGTTCGACGAGACCGAGGCGTCCGGTGGAGCTGTCCGGTGAATAGAGCTTGTCGATACAGAATTCGGCGCGGTGGGTATTCCCGGTGACATCAATGAGCAGGTTTCTGAAGATGCGGTCAACCATCCAATAATTCGGGTTGGGTCCGACGCGATCTACTTCTTTAAACGCGATTTCCATTTCATAGAGCGAATCGTTGCGTGCCTCGTCGATGCGGGGAGATTGACTCGTTGGCCCTACGAACAGTCCCGAGAACAGATACGATAGGCTAGGGTGCTGATGCCAATAGCCGACCATGCTGCGTAGCAAATCAGGACGCCGCAGGAATGGACTGTCGGCGGGGCTCTCTCCACCCATAACAATGTGATTTCCGCCCCCGGTTCCGGTATGGCGCCCGTCGATCATGTATTTATCTGTCCCCAGCCGGCACTGCCTGGCATCGTCGTAAATGGTGAATGTCCGCTCGACCAGGTCCTTCCAGCTTGCCGATGGATGCACATTTACTTCGATGACACCGGGATCTGGAGTGATTTTGAAGACCTCAATGCGCGGGTCGAAGGGTGGACTTTCTCCTTCGATGACGACTTTCAATTCAAGTGCCTGGGCTGTGGCTTCGACCGCAGCAATGAGATCGTAGTAGGCTTCGGCATCTCGCAAAGGAGGCATGAAAACAAAGAGTTTGCCGGCTCGCGGTTCGACACAGAGGGCGGTCCGGACGACGGATTGTTCATCATCATCGACGGGGTGTTCTTCGTTTTCCGGCGGCAATTTTTGCGGATTGGGACCGAAGTCTCCCTTGCTCCGGGTGCGAGTGACTTGATGTTCGAGGGCCCGTTGTATGTATTCTTGATATTTGGATTCTAGGACCGGGAATGGTTGGCTGGCTTCGATGGTTGTGGGGTCCGGACTATTTATATAGGGATAATCAGCTTTGCTGACCCAGGGTTGTGATTCCATGGGAAGGCGCAGTCCGACTGGAGAATCACCTGGGATGAGGAATAACTGATCCTGACGGAGCGCCCAGGTTCCGCTCATCCAACTTCCGGAAGCTTTGCCTTGTTGCATTTGTCGCTGAAGCGGAAGGACCCAACCGCGGGGCGTTTCTAGTCCGTTTTCAAATACCTTCGAAAGGCGCACACGCTCCTCGGGATCGCTGAGCTTGTTATCGAGAGGATTTACATTACTCGGCAGTTTTCGCTCTTTCCAGAGGTAGTACCAGACGTCTTCATAGGCTGGCATGGCATAGTCTGCCTCGACTCCGAGAACGGTGCTCAAGTGGCGGGTAAAAGCCTCCGCCTCATACTCTCCATATCCGTAGTCTTCGGCAAGATCGGCGATGAGTGATCGGTCGTGCCATAGCGGAGTTCCGTCCTTCCGCCAGTAGCATGCGAAGGCCCAGCGCGGGAGGGATTCGCCGGGATACCATTTGCCTTGGCCATAGTGTAGGAGGCCACCTTGGCTCCAACGATCCGTGAGGCGCAGCATCAGTTGCTCGGAAAGGGTGCGTTTGGCGGGACCTACGGCCTCCGTATTCCACTCGGGACCATCCATGTCGTCGATAGAGATGAAGGTCGGTTCCCCACCCATGGTCAGGCGAACATCGCCCTTTTTGAATTCCTCATCAATTTGCTCTCCAAGCGCCATAACCTTAGCCCATTCTTCGTCAGAATATGGCTTGGTCACTCGAGGATGCTCGCGGACGCGGGTCACCGTCATGCTGAAATTAAACTGCGTTTCAACGGCCTCCAATCCTCCCTCAATCGGCGCGGCGGTAGTGGGTGTAGGCGTGCATGCGAGGGGGATGTGGCCTTCCGCGGTGAGTAAGCCGGAGGTTGCATCGAGCCCGACCCAGCCTGCACCCGGTAGATAGACTTCGGCCCAGGCGTGAAGATCAGTAAAGTCGTGATCGGTACCAGAGGGGCCATCTAGTGATTTTTGATCAGGAGTGAGCTGAATCAAATATCCAGAGACAAACCGAGCCGCTAAGCCTAAAGCACGGCAAATGTTTACAAGTAACCAGGCGGAGTCTCGGCAGCTCCCCGATTTCTTTTCGAGGGTGTGCTCTGGAGACTGGACGCCCGGTTCCATCCGGATGTTGTAATGGATGTCTTTCTCGATTTTGGCATTCAGCTCGACCAGGAAATCCATAGTAGATTTCGGTGTGAGGTCGATGCTGCTGACCAGGTATTTGAAGCGAGTCCCGGCGCCAACCGGAGCTACCAAATAAGGTTGCAGGTCCAAGAGTTCATTCTGCGAGTAGGAAAATGGGAAAGTGCTCGCATATTCCTCAAGGAAGAAATCGAAGGGGTTGAACATCGCGAGTTCGGACACCAAATCGACTTCGATTTTGAAATGATCGACTTTTTCCGGGAATACGATCCGTGCGAGGTAGTTTCCCTGGGGGTCTTGCTGCCAATTTACAAAATGCTTCTCAGGACTAATTTTCAGGGAGTAGCTGAGAATCGGAGATTTGCTATGCGGTGCCGGTCGAAGGCGAATGGTTTGAGGATTGAGCTGTGCCGGACGGCTATAAGTGTATTCCGTCTTATGGTTGATGGCTGCGAACAGAGACATGGCATCTAGGGAAAAAGAGAGATCAAAAGATTCGGATCCAGCAACTGCCAGAGCCTGAGAGCTGTCAACGACGTATGATCACGATTGAAGGCCTTTCCCTGTTTATCAGTTAGCACACTGCGTCCACTGTTTACTAGCAAGGAGGACCATGATCAGACTCCAAGCTGCGCTGGCGAATAGAAACAAGGTGAATTGTAACGGGCCCGGAAGAGAGTAGATTAGGGTTAACATGATTGGCCAAAATGAGAGCGCGGTCGCCCAGAGGGGAATCACGCGCGCACACAGATTTTTCAGCCTCAATTCTCTGGTAAAAATTTTCCATTGATAATTGGACTCATGGAGCATGAATCCGATGACAATGAATGGCAGGCCGACGAAGGGAGAGAAAACGAGTTGATCGAAGAGAATTTTTTTCAGAAGGGTGAGAGCGTCGACATTTGAACCGAAGAGAGATTCCTGGAATCTATAGAAATAGAAGACAATGATTCCTCCAAGGCCCATCAGAGTGCAGCGGAAAAAGAAGTCTTTCCAAGTGATGGGCGCTTCGACTTTTGCGCGGAATCTTAGTTTTACGGTCTCTGGGATTACTGCCCCGGAAACAACATTACTCAACGCGACAAACAACACACCACCTTGAGCCTGAAGAGTTGTGACCAGAGCCGCGGCATCTCTTACAATTTCCAACTGATAAAATCCGACAACGAAGATGAGTCCGCAAAATTGGAATGCCAATATCACGCGCCAGTAAGCATGGAATGCGCGAACGCCGGGTTGAAAGACGTCCACAAATATATGTAAGGCGGTTCGCTTGTTTAGGGATGTTGTCATACACGGGGGCGTTCCGGGTGGGGAAACATGCAGTAAGGTAAACGAATAGATTCAGATTTTTGTCGGCGACGACGATATGTGACTTCGGAAAGCCTCTTTCATTCCGATCCTTTTGACTTATGCAAAAAGAGTATAGATTCATAAAATGAAAACTTTGAGTCGCGAAGAGTGGATCAATGCATACAAGGAAACCCTTCTCGAAGAGGGGAGGGAACCTGCCAGTGTCTTCAAATTTGCCAAAGGTTTGGGGGTCGATGAGTCAGCTTTTTACGAAGCGTTTTCTTCATTCAAGAGCCTGGAGTCTGCGATATGGCGGAGCCTCCTTGATGATACTCTAGAAACTCTTAAGGCAGATGAGGATTACGCAGAGTATGATGCGCGGCAGCGTGGCTTAGCTTTTTTCTATACCTTCATCGAACATGCCAAAAAGAATCGTTCGCTTATGCTAGTTCGCTTTCCTCGAGGATCTGGTGCGTTTACCAGTGCTTCTGTGTGCTCACTACGCCAAGGTTATTTGGACTTCGCGGATTCCCTGATCGTTGGAGGGCAGGAAGATGGTTCGGTCGCCGATCGAGGTAGAATTAATGAAGTCTATTCAAAATTTTCGTTGGGCCACTTTTTCTTCATCATTGAAGGCTTCCTAGACGATGATTCACAAGGGTTTGAACGGACTGACGCCTTGATCGAAAAATCAGTAAACCTTGGATTCGATATAATCGGCACCCAGATAATCGATTCTGCCTTTGATTTCCTCAAGTTTGTGATCGGTCCAGCTCGGAAGTAAAATGCGCGAGCAGACCTCAATTCCAAAGCACAAGATCGCGCGCGCCGCCTCCCTAGCGGGTACGGGGGTCCGCATCGGGGGTAATTATGTAAAGCATATCGCGAAAAAGGCCGTCGGCGCACAGCCGAGCCGAGAGGACCTGGATGCTGCTAATGCACGCGATTCTTATGATACATTCAGTAAGTTGAAAGGTGGACCGCTCAAAGTAGCACAGCTTCTGAGTATTGATCGCAATCTGATTCCTAAAGCCTATCGTGACCAATTTCAACAGGCTCAATATTCAGCACCTCCGCTCTCATTTCCTTTGGTCGTTCAGTCCTTCAAGCGGGAGTTCGCGAAGCACCCTGATGAAATATTCGATAATTTTACGCGCAATGCCGTAAATGCAGCATCCATTGGGCAGGTCCATCAGGCTGAGAAAGATGGCAAGACTTATGCAGTAAAAGTTCAGTATCCTGGAGTGGCAGAAAGTCTGAAATCAGACATTCGTCTCGTAAAACCGTTCGCCACGCGAATTTTTGATCTAACGCCGGCTGATGTAGAAAAGTATTTTGTGGAGATGGAGGCCCGTCTACTCGAAGAAACCGACTACAATTTGGAACTGAAACGATCCGTAAAACTGTCCGAAGACTCCGCGCATCTACCGCACACTCGATTTCCAAAGTATTATCCCGAATACTCCAGCTCTAAAGTGATTGCAATGGATTGGATTGAAGGTGATATGCTGGATCGATTTTCTGAGACAGAAAAAGACTCTAGTGTAGTGAACCGAGTAGGACAGGCTCTTTGGGATTTTTATCACTTTCAAGTTCACACACTCAGAGTTTTCCATGCAGATCCGCATCCTGGGAATTTTATTGTGAAAGACGGCGAGCTTTGGGTGATCGACTTTGGCTGCGTCAAAGAAATCCCAAACGATTACTACTATGATTACTTCCAATTGCTCGATCGTGAACGTCTCTACAACGATTCCGTCTTCGAGGAGCAGCTGCGCAAATTGGATCTTATCTTCGATAAGGATACTGCGAACGATCGCCAAAAACTGATCAGCATTTTCCGAGAATCAATAGAATTGCTAGGCCGACCCTTTCACTCCGAAGTATTTGATTTTTCTGACCCTCGATACATGGAGGAAATTGCTGCTTTCAGTGAAAAGACCAGCAATGATGCTGAGTGGAAACTTCTGAGTTCTGGTCGGGGAAATCCGCATGCTCTTTACATCAATCGAGCTTACTTTGGCCTCTATAATATAATGGCTAATATGAATGTAAAAATCCGCGCTGAATTACCAGAATGGATACAGAAAGAGTCGGGCGCAGCCTTGGGAAGCTGAAGCTTCCAAGTTTTTCAAAATCTAGAACCAGTGCTCATCATCGCTCGAAGCGAGTTCCCACTCTGGATGCACCGTGACCTCAATGTCGATTTTTTGCTCACCGCCTCCACTCATCGCTCCCTTGATCGGCGCTATATCTTGGTAGTCGCGCCCCCGGGCCACGTGGATATGCTCTTGGTTTACGACTAGAGCATTCGTTGGATCAAAATCGAGCCAACCAATATCGGGGATGTGAACGGTGACCCAGGCATGTGAGGCATCGGCACCCTCTAGGCGTTTTTCTCCGTCTGGTGGATGAGTCAATAGGTATCCACTAGTATATCCAGCGGAGTAACCCTGGGAGCGCAGGCACGCGATCATGAAGTGGGCAAAATCTTGGCACACACCGCGATTTTGCCTGTAAAACTGATCAAGCGGTGTATTGATATCGGTAGCCTCTGGATCGAACTCGAATCTACTGTAGATCGCGTTATTTAAGTCAATGACACATGCAAGGTAGGATTTCTCTGGGGCGAAAAAATGTTGGGCAAATGCGGTGATTTCTGGAGTCGGTTTGGTCAGATAAGTCGGAAAGACAAATTCCGAAGCTTGGACCGCGTCGCGGGTGATCGGGGACTTTAGGAATCGAAAGACTTCTGA
>JBCCBL010000008.1:0-23738 GCA_039034055.1 Verrucomicrobiota bacterium
GTCTTTGGGAACGCGACCATCGTCGTGAAGGCGGAAAATACTCCCGTGGGGCACGGTGAGGTCCTGTGCTTTGTCCTGCTCTCTTCGATCTCCGATTGCTAGGTAAAGATACCCGGCCCAGTCAAAAACAGTGCGGGTTCCCCAATGAATCCCGCCGCGCCCGAAGTGGTCGGGGTCGGTGATTTCATAAATGGTTTGAGTTTCAGTGAGAGAGTGGGTGTCGCGATCGAGCTTAGCCCTGATGAGGGCAGTCATCCCGCGCTTGTTGTCATCAGGGTCTGACTTCGAGAAGGAGATATATATCCAGCCATTCTGTTCAAATTCTGGATGTAATTCGAGATCGAGCAGTCCCCCTTGGCCTAATACCGAGATTTCAGGAAGTCCCTTAATTTCACTCTTTTTTGAAGCACCGTCCTCAAACAGATAAAGGCTGCCAATTTTGTCGGCGACGAGGAACGAATCGTCGGGTAGAAAGGCAATCGACCAGGGTTGTTTCAGACCACTCTCCTTATCCAGGATGTATTCGATCTGGAACGTGGCTTTGTCGGACTCAATGACAGATCCGTCTCGGTAGGACTGGGAAAACGCTGTCTGAGCCCCTAGAATTAAGCACACTAAACCCGGGATAAATCTCTCTTTCATGACCACGAGACAACGCCCAATGCGAAAAAATGCAAGCATGCAGCCGTAGTTGCAGGCAGGGGTGATTTGGATTTTTGTTTTGGACCTATGCCGCTCGCCTGTTTCTACGATCCGAAGCTCTACTTGCCTTTGCCTCCGGGGCATCCGTTCCCGATGGATAAGTTCCCAGACGCCGCAAAAATCGTAGCGGAGACCGTAGTGGCTCTCGGAATTGCCGAAATTCATCCGATCACTCCAGTGCCCGAATCCTCGTTGAGGCTCGTTCATACTCGTGACTACATCGACCACATTCGTAATGGAAGCCTGTCCCAATATGCGCTCAATCGCATCGGTCTGCCGAGGCATCCTCACCTATTTCGGCGCTCCAGGTATGGCGTGTCTGGCACCGTAAACGCTGCCCACCATGCTGCAAAGTTCCAATTTGCGGCAAATCTAGCGGGTGGGACTCACCACGCTTTTGCGGATCATGGTCATGGGTTCTGCGTTTTCAATGATGTCGCGGTCGCCATAAAATCACTTCAGATAGATCGGCCGGATTGGCAGTTTTTGGTCGTCGATACTGATGCTCATCAGGGAAACGGTACGCATGCTATTTTTCGCGGCGATTCACGGGTATTTACATACTCAATTCATACCGGTAAGAATTTCCCGGCAAAGAAGGAGCCGGGGGATTGTGATGTGCCCCTATCCCGTTATGCCGATTCACAGGCTTACTTTGCCGGGTTGAAAGCCACGCTTCCGGAAATCTTCGCCCAGCTTGAACCTGATTTTGTCTTTTGGATTTCGGGGGCTGATGTGCATCAGGATGATCGCTTCGGACAATTATCTCTCACCCTAGAAGAGATCCGAGACCGCGATCTATACGTGCTTCAATTGATCGCGGACTATGCATGTAGGGCGGTAATACTCTATGGGGGAGGCTACAACTCGCGCCCGGGTATGACGGCTGAGATTCATGCTCAAACGATTCGAGTCAGCGCTCAATTTTTCTCCAATCTGGAGCCAGCAAACTCAAAATCAGGTTGACACGCTTTTAGAATCCTTGCCTGTTACACGCCTTCCTTAGGGGCGACCTGGTATGGGTCTGAGATGTTTCTTCTGCGCTTCGGTGCAACGGAACGGTCCCTTCGAACCTGATCCGGTTGATACCGGCGGAGGGAAAGGAAATGCAGATTCCTCAATTCAGACGCCGCATCCCGGATCTCAAATCCACGTGTTATTTCACACCTTGAGATCCTAATGAAAACAAATCACAAACCCACTATCCTGAGTGGATTAATATTCCTGGCCCCCGGGCTTATCGCTGACAGCCCAATCGACACTGTGCTGGAACTTGATCAGCTGGTAGTCACCGCAGAACTCTGGAGCACACCGATCTCCGAGACCTCAGCCAGCGTCTCACTGATCAGTGCAGATCAGCTCAATGTGAGCGCAGTCGATCATTTCGACGACTTGATCGAGAGTTTACCGAATGTCACCTGGACTGCTGGGACCTCGCGCCCCCGTTATATTCAAATTCGTGGCCTCGGTGAAAATTCTCAATTCGAGGGCGAGACGCCTGACTCCAGCGTGCGTTTTCTGATGGACGATATTGATGTCACCGGCCTCGGAACGGTTGCCTCCCTGCTCGATGTTAACCAAGTTGAGGTATTGCGTGGACCCCAGGCCGGAGCTTTTGGAGCGAATGCAGCAGGGGGTCTGATTCGGGTTGTCAGCGAAGACCCTACCAGTGTTTGGACCGGAAACTTATCAGCAACCATCGCCGAAGATGATTTACGCACCGTATCTGCCGCAGTCGGAGGCCCCCTCTCTCAAGATAATCCAGAAACTCTGACCATTCGCGTTGCTGCTCAAATTTCGGAGAGTAATGGATTTCGGGATAACGCGACGCTTGGGCGAGACGACACCAACGGTCGAGATGAGCAGTTTGTCCGCGCGAAAATGCGCTGGGTCGCCAATGACTCAATGCAATGGGATCTCACCGGATTTTATGGAAGAGCCGACAATGGATACGATGCCTTCGTATTGGACAATAATGGATTCACCACCTTCAGCGACGAGCCAGGACAAGACTTTCAGGAAACCCTTGGGGCCTCTCTTCGCGGGACATTCACAGGTTGGGAATCGGTGGCCCTGACGAGTGTCACCAGCGGAACTTTCACCGATTCGATCAATAGCTTCGATGCCGACTGGACTGCGGCATCCTATGGTGGCTTCAGTCGACTGGACCGCGAGCGCACAGTCCTCAGTCAAGAATTCCGCCTCGACTCCACGGACAATGAAGATGCTTTCGGATGGATCGATCGTTGGACCTTCGGGGCATACCTCCAAAGCCTTGAAGAAGATTCAACCGGTCTCTATCGGGACTTTTTCACTCCGGAGGGAGACTTCGATACCGTCTACGAATCGCAGACTTTGGCAATTTTTGGACAGCTTGCGCACAACATATCCTCAAAATCCCGTATCATACTTGGATTGCGCGTTGAACAATTCGATCTTGAGACCCGTTCCGAATTCCGTGCCGAAGATAATGACTTCGACGATACCCTTTGGGGTGGAAAGCTCACCTTTGAGCAAGATATTGCACCGGGACAAATGATTTTTGTGTCCGCAACCCGTGGATACAAAGCAGGAGGGGCCAATATATATCCATTTCTCGAGAATACCGATCCATTGATCTACGATACAGAAACACTCTGGAACTACGAAATCGGATATCGCGGCATATCCTCAAGCGGACGCCTTTCGGGTGAAATCACTGCTTTCTATTTGGATCGATCGAACACCCAAGTCCGTGATGCGGCAGGATTTGGAGGTAGCTTCCGATTCTTCACTGACAACGGTGATGATGCTGAGATCTATGGCGTCGAAGCGAGCGGCCAATTCGCGCTTAGCAGAGAACTCATCCTGTATGGAAATCTTGGACTCATGAGTTCGGACATCGACTCATTTGTATTGAGCAATGGCACTCCAGCCGGTGGTCGCGAGTTGGCTTACACGCCTGAATATAGTTATACGGTGGGACTTCGCTATCAAGGTGAATCAGGTTTTTTTGGATACACGGAACTCGTGGGACGGGATAGCTACTTCGAGTCCAACAGTCACGATGCTGAGCGATCTAGCTTCACCATCGTGAATGCAAGCCTTGGTTATGCATGGGATTCTTGGAAAATTACTATTTGGGCCCGCAATCTTCTGGATGAGCGCTACGATAACCGGGTGTTCTTCTTTGGTAACGATGAAGACCTCGGCTTCGCTCCAGCAAGATACGAATCGGCGGCCGACCCAAGACAAGTCGGCATGACCGCTTCCTACCTCTGGTAATGGAATTATAGATAGCAATCTGATATCTATATGACTGCTCCCTGTCTTCCGGAGTTGGCAGTTAAAACAAGCCCATAGCCGAGCTAATCTGTATTTCTATACAGATACAATCAGGAGCTGTTTTGAATACAGATTGCTGTCACAATATGCCCTGAGCACTTATGTCTGAGCGATTCGCCCAGGTCTTTTTTGCATTTTCAAGTATCTGCGTGAGCAATACGCCACTACGTGCTCGCTAGCCCCTTGACCTATTAAGATGCTTAGGCTCCGAGGGCCTTTAGAGCCAAATCTCGGGTCTCGATAATATCGTCATAAGCATTTTTAAAACGCTTTGTCGCGATTTCTTTGTCTTCCTCGGTTTTGGCGGCACTGATCGCTTGATAAAATACAGAAAATGCGCTCTTGAACTGCGCTTCTGCGGCTTGAGTGATGACTATTTTGTAATTGTCCATAAACGGGTTTTGAGAGTATTTACGGCGCTAAAGCACATCCCATGCTCCTAATTTGCTGCAGGGCCAAACAAAATAATGGTGCCAGTGGGCAGACTTGAACTGCCGACCAAAGGCTTATGAGTCCTCTGCTCTACCGCTGAGCTACACTGGCGAACAAAGTCCTGAGAGTGCCGGACGCATCCGCAGGGTCAAGTGAGAATTATACAACCCTGGTCGTAGTCTCAGGTTGCTAGAGCGCCTAAAACTGCTTTAGTCAGGGAAAATATGGGTTCAATGGGCAGATGGATTTTGATGGCTAGCTTGGGCTTGCTTACCTTTTTTTTCTTCGGATGTGATTCCGGGCCGACCCGCTACGAAACCTTGATCGCTGAAAAATTGGCTGATGGTTTGGATCGAAATGCGGCCCATTTTGAAGCCCTCGAGCCTTACCGCCGGGAGATCGTCACTCACTTTCCGGCAAGCCGATACGCCACCAATGAATTCATAACGAATCCGGCCAAGGGCTACCTGATTCCGGAATGGAGCGAGCGCGCTAGCCTCAGAATCAAAGTCGACTTCGCACGCACGCAGGAATCCCATGGTCCGTGGATTGTGGCGCAACATCGGGGCTACTTCGACCAGGTGGGTTTGGATGTCGAGTTAGTCACCGCAGAGAGGGACGATGATTTTTATCAGTTGCTGACGGATGGCGAGGTAGAAGCCTTCATCGAGCGAACAGGATCACGGCTCATACGTTCAGTGTTTCGGGGGCATGCCGTCACGGCGGTTCAAAGCCTATATCAGAAGAATCCACATATTTTCTTCACCCTAGATACCAATGTCCCGACCGACCAAAAATCGAACGCCGTGTTCA
Source organism: Verrucomicrobiota bacterium (assembly GCA_039034055.1). Lineage (GTDB taxonomy): Bacteria > Verrucomicrobiota > Verrucomicrobiia > Opitutales > JABSRG01 > JBCCBL01. The sequence goes on from JBCCBL010000008.1 coordinate 5,272, forward strand.
CACCGGAAATTTTTCCAGGTCACATTATTGGACTCAATCAAGAGAACCTTTACTACATCGGCCTATTGCGTGATCGCTGGGATATTGAACCTTTAGACGTCAAATACATCAAATCGCGGAATCCAAACTCCAGCAGCGTTCTGCAAAAAAGGGTCAACATGACCGAGGCTGAGATGGGTTTCACATCGGCTTTGATGTCGATTCACAAAATCCAGAACTGGGTCCATTTTCCTGTGGAGGATCTCTTGAGCCCCCAGGTTTCCTGGTTAACGGTATTCCCAAACGCTTATTTGGAGCGAAACCCCGAAGTCATCCGGCGCTACAATTGGGCGATGTTTCGGTCTACCTTGGATTTTCTGGATGATCTGGACGCCTTGAAACGGCCCATTCGAGACTTTGTAGAGCATAAACGACACCCTGGATTTATCAAGACCGCTTGGTCCGAGCGGATTCCTTACCTTCTCGGAAACGGCCAGAATCCAATTTTGAGCATCCGGATGGAAAATCTAGATTGGGATGCGGCGGCTCTGTTACAACAAGAGCGGATTGCCCTCGAGCAACACATTTCCCCGAAACTCGCAGAAAGCATTTCGTTTTAGCCTCTCAAAAAGAATCAGTATGCAGTCGAGTGGGATCGAGTTCCTGCATTTCTAGGTTGAATCTAGGAGAGTCGTCCATAAACCTTGCGACCCCTGCAGCGTACGTGACCCAACCGTGTTCTTTCCTTATGCTTCGAAACCTCGGGGATCAGCCCCTCTCTATGGAAGTCAGGCCGTAAACCGGAAGACCGAAGTCGAGAGGAAGATTCCCACCTGAAAATTCTAGGTCAAAGAACACACCCTATACGGCGCATGCGGGGCTCTTTTTTCAATGGGTTCGAAGGCCACATTTTATTGAAACTGCACGATGCGCGGGGGAGCTGAAGGCCGCCATTAGCCAAAAGGGAACGGAGTTCTGCGCGAATCGGGGTTCTAGATTTCCCAGAGTTCGAAAACAGCCTCGATCTCCGGGTCTAATTTCAGGGTTTCGATCCAATCCTTTGGCAACGCATCTGCCCCGATCCGGGCCCCGATCCAGGCGCCTATCATCGCGGCTCGACCGGCATTGTCGCCACCCGCACGAATGGTATTTAGGACGGCATCGGTAAAATCTTCATTGTGTTTGGCGGTGGCATGTACTGCCGATGGAAAACTGCAGATCAGCGGGCAGCTTTGGCCCAGAGAGTCGGTAGCTTCGATCACAGTTTTGTGCTTCAAGGTAAACGCTTCTTTGATTTTGCGTCGGGCCTCCCGATCAAGCTTGGAGTCGGTTTCTAATTGTTCCTCCACGTGATGAAACGCGCTGTGGATATCGCGGCCTGCAAGCAATTCTAGGAGCAATCGGGCATGAGCCTGGTTGTAAGCGACCGCTCGGTCGTTGTTCTGTCGGACTCGGCAGAGTGTTTCGACCTGAGCCAGCACCGCTGTACGGTCCTCGGGTACCCCGCCAGATCTGACTACGTAGAATGCGATGAAGCCGGCAAGGGCCGAGATGGTTGCAAGCTGGTCATCATCAGCACCCTCTTGAAATGCATAGGGCTCCGCCGAGACTTCGATGTGGTTGAGGTAGTTTTCCAAGGTCCCGCGCGTTGCCGCATCAAAATACCCCGCATACCCCTGTTTATGGTCCATCTTCTCCACGAAAAGCTGGCCGAAATGAGTAATATTCAAGCTCTCGGTCTCCTTGAGCGCCTGCAATAAAACCCACGCAGCATCACCGTAGTGGGTCTGCTCTCCAGAGGTTTTACCGGCATGATAGTGCCCCTCGGTAGGTGCTTCAAATCCTGTGATTCCATCCGGGTAGGTCGTCTCGATGTCCTTGGTATTATAAATCCAATGACTGCCAAGAGACGCCGCATCACCCAAAAACTGGCCGAGCACCATGCCACGAATACGATCCTTAAGCTGATTATCCATGCGATTTATCGTTGTTGAAATGGTAAGATCTGCAAACGGAATTGCTATTCACCGATCACCGTGACCATCAGCTTGCGCAGGTGAGGGGACGTTCGGTGTTCCCAGAGAAACACGCCTTGCCAGGTTCCGAGTGCCATGTGCCCCTCCATCACCGGGACTTGCTGATTCGTCTGTGTGAGGACCATTTTAATGTGGCTTGGCATGTCGTCGGGGCCTTCGTAAGTGTGCGTGAAGTGAGGATCATTATCCGGGACTAATCGATGAAAATAAGCTTCAAGATCAACGCGCGCTGATGGATCCGCATTCTCCATTATGATCAGGCTGGCACTGGTATGTTTGCAAAATACTGAAAGCATTCCCGCTCGAATTCCACTGGCCCGAAGCACTCGGTTCAACTCATGGGTAATCTCCAGCGTCCCAGCTCCCCGGGTGCGAATTTCAAAAATATCCTGATAGACTGCCATTCGGCTACGCTCGCAACAAATGGGCAGGAATTCCAAGCTCAATTATTAACGATCATAAATCCAGTAACGCCGAGACTCATTTTGAAAATCCCTGCAGTATGCCCGCCATTTGGTCAGGAATGAATCCACGCTCGCTTGAGATCCGCGCCGCGTGATTTCATCCCACCACTCTTGGGAGCCAGTGTGCTTATTAAAGAGTCCGGCATCTTGAGAAGAAGCGCCCGTGTAAGCTCTCGGCTCCCAACTCGCGGTGATCTGCATCATGTGGAAGCTGATCGCGAGTGGGTCTAGGCGCTGGTAGTCGTCCACGCGCACGTAGACCCCTTCGATCGTCGCGCCCTTCTGGGTCCTGGCAGAGATAATTGGAAAAGATAAACCGGGAATCCTCTTCGCAAGCAGGGCCGCCTGAACCTCTTTCGCAGTCCTGCCTTTGAAACGCAAAAGGCGGAATGGATACGGCGTCCCAATTCCATGTGAAAATCCCCCTAACTGCGCTCCAAGCCCGACCATTGAATAACCAAGCACGGTAGACACATCCGGGATATTGGGAGAGGTTGGCGAAAAGTTTAGACCCGTGTCCGGCCAGAGCATGCGCCGCCGCCAACCCTCCATCGGAATGACTGTCAATTTCCCACCGAGCCGATGGCGCTCGGCGACTTTAAACCAGCCTGGGCGATCTTTCGCCATTAGAGCGAGTTCCCCGATTGTCAGGCCGTGGACGTAGGGGATTTGAAAGGCACCCACATAGCTTTGCCATTCCGAGTCGAGCGGAGGCCCAGCTACCTTTAAGCCACCCAGCGGATTGGGCCGATCCAGGATCATGACCTCAATACCCTGTTCAAAACAGGCATCCACCGTCCATCGCATACAACTGATGAACGTGTAGGAACGCACCCCGATATCCTGCAAATCGATCACCATCACATCGATGCGATCCAGCATCTCCTTGGAGGGACTTCTGAAGTCCCCATAGAGTGAGAAAACCGGGAGCCCAGTGCGCGCATCGATGTTATCATCCACCAGCACGCTCGCGTCTGCCTTGCCGTAGAAGCCGTGCTCCGGCCCAAAGAGGGCAACCAAATTGACTCGTGGGGAACGACGCAACACGTCGATTGACGAAATTCCCCGGCGATTCACTCCTGCGGGATGCGTCAACAAACCGACCCGTTTACCTTCAAGTCCAGCAAAGCCCCGGCGCTCCAAAACATCGATGCCGAGCAACAACGGCTGAGCTGCTAACGGGCTTTCAAACGCGCTAAAAAGGAACAGCGCCGCCGACCAGAAACAAAGCCACAATCCTCGCATCAGAAAAGCCTAGCTATCCAAGTCGGCTCCGGTTACAGCCTCCGGTTCAACCGCACCAAGCCATCCACCACTTTCAATCTTCACGCCGTTCTCATAGCGCGTACGTCCGCACCCTGAAAAAGAGGCTCCCACCAGGCTGAGGAGGACCAAGATAATTGTGACACGTTTCATGCTCTCAACATCAAATCATAAAGCCCATTTTTCCAGCATATTCCATCCCCTTGAAACATTAGCAATTCGAGCCAATAGAATACCCCAGTAGAAACGCGGATCCACCCCCCCGAAAATGAGCACACGATCTATCACTCAAACCCTACTATGATCCTCCTAATTGACATGACTCATCTCGATTTTTCGGAAAACAAACCGGAAAATTGGCAATCCGTCGCCCACCGGCGCCTACGCACAAAATACCGATTCGAAGAACTTTCAGGAGAGCCCTGCCACATTTTACGCTATACTCAGTTCCTCGCTTGGTCCCGAGGTCAATATCCGATCTCAGGAGTCAGTCGACTCGTATTCTCTGGGTTCAATACCGAATTCGATCAATACCCAGCCGACGTCCTAGATTCTATCAAGGCCTGGATGCTCTCGGCCCGCCTCCCGACCTTCACCATATGCGGAAGTTTCCAACTGATGGCACATGCTCATGGCGCCGAGATAGCACCCATAGGTCCCGCTCCTGGCGACTCCCCAAAGCACAACGACCCCATAGTCCCCCAAGGCATGACTGCCGAGCTCGGATTTCTTTCGGTCCAAGACCACCAACCCTCCAAACTATTTGATCGGGAGAGACCGCAATTCACGGTATTCCAACATCACTATTGGGAAGTGAAAGACATACCTGATGGATTTCGACACACCGCAAGTTCACCCGTGTGTTATATCCAGGCGCTTGAGCACAATACGCTTCCTCTAGCCGGAGTTCAATTTCACCCTGAGGACTACGATGACACACACCCCGATGGAAAAACGCTCCTCATGAATGTATTTAAGAAACGATGACAGCAAAAGTTTACTACAAATTTGATTCTGCAGTAACCCCAATACCCATTCCGCTATCTAAACGATCATATAACCAAACGGAATTATGAATTTCTCAACGTCAACCCAACTCATAATGCCAGAATTTAAGGTGAGAAATGTTGAATTCCCGGCATCTCCAAGATAACTTACTCAAAAAGCGGATCGAACGTCGCAAACCTTGGGGTGATTTTTGCTCTTTGCACAGAGAATCACATCAAAATCGATAGTGCTAGGGGATCGAATCTGCGTGGCTTACAAGGCATCTGAATACTTATTCATTAGATTTTTATATTGACCCTTGCTTTAGCGTTACGGTAATATTTCGGCTTTAACCCCTACCCAGTACTACCCCTCACCCCTGTATTCGCTTTAGCCAGCTTTGGTTTAAGTCGTTTTCAAACATGGCCTTCACAAAGTGTCTGTCACGGTTGAAGATCTGCGCCCCATTCGTTTTAGCTTCGATCTTCGCCAACGCATTATATTCGCAGTTGACGTTGGACTTGACCTCGATAACCACCACGACTCATGGGACGATCACTTTCGATATCACGATAGACGAAAGCGGCAGTGTCTCAGCTCAGGCCAGTGCGACGCAGACAAGTGATTTCATTTCCGAATTGAATCAAATCCTTGCAGGAAGTGTTGCCAGTGGTCTCGGTGGATCATTCTCACTTACTATCCGCGCACTCGCCTCTAACGGAGGTAATGGAAATGTCCGTTCCAGCCCAAACGGCTTGGGCGCCAGCGGCGGCAATGGGCGCCGCATTGATTGGGCAGATGGTGGCGGAGCCCATGAAACGATCATTGTCGAAGCAGACCTGTCTACTGCAGTTGGGGTCACCGGTATAAATTGGTTGGGATTTACAAAAAACAACGCAAACGCCAATGCTGAAGTTGGCGTAGTCGATTTAGATGGTGGCGCTGAAATTATCAGATCAACAGGGGGGGCCTCTGAGACCGTTCTCTTTTCAGATGGCCCAGCTGGCAACTTTTCGTTGGGAGAAGATCAATTCGGAGACATACGCTTTAACCAGGGAGTTTCATCGGGTGGCTATTCGCTGGGCGCATTGTCCTTTGATCTTACCTTAGTTGGAGTCATCGACTTCACTGCTGACAAAACAGATATCTCCGGCACTGAGGATGTCACATTCTCCTGGGACATCCCAACCTCGCCTGCTTTTCCGAGCTATCAGATCATTTCCAATAACCCGAACTTCAACGGCGGTCAGCCTCTTGATGTCACCGCAAACACCACCAACGGCGTAGGTAGCGTTACGGTATCGCTTACAGGGCAACACCAATTTACTTTTGTTGAAAATGCAGTCGCAGACGCAGGCCCTCTGGAAATCCTTTCCAAGACGGGACCCGGTTTTCCAAACGTAACGCAAACTCCTGGGACACCACTTGCGAGCTGGAGAACCAGTACGACACATCGCGACCGGAATGTGTTAGCAGGCTTTCACCGTGGCTATCTATGGATACAGTCTCGTCCGGAAGACGGTGGACGTAATCTGATAATGGTCTTTGACATATCAAATCCCAGTAGCCCGATTGAGGTACACCGACTCGATCTTCCCTCTGGCGGTGTGCGCCCGGAACACATGTATTTTATCAGCGATGGAGACAAATTTCTTGCGCCTGTAAACGCGAGACAATTCCACGACATGAGCAACATGTTGGACATCCAAATGCTTGACGATGATCCATATACGATCAGCCGAGCCGGGGCATCTGGAGCTGAGTATGTTCAATTACCGCTCCAGTTTAATGGCCAATACGGCTACTCAGGTAATGATCAGCCTTTGGTGATTCGTAATATTCTAACAGATACAACCTATGCTGCTGTAGATCCGTTTACAGACTTCGGCTTCAGTGGGCACCCCATTGTAATCGGCAATCTGTTACTTGCTGTGGGCTCCCGTAATGCACCTGGCGTTGCGGCTTACGACATTAGTGATCCTTACAATCCGAGGCTTTTGAGTGTCATTACCTCTGACTTGGATGCACTGGATGTTGGCAATAGTTTTGTCAATGAGGGGGGCTATGAACCAGCAGTTTGGGGCAGCTACATTGTGTATGGAAATCAAGATCGCAACAATCCGCAGATCAAGGTAGTAGACTTCAGTGATCCTACCAACCTGCGACTTGTAGCACACATCACAGACTCCTCGCTACTGGCCGCACGCTACCATCAATTTCAGGACGAATACATGTTTACTGGGAATGTGAAAGTAGATATGCGGGACTTCTCGATTGTCGACAGACTGATATCTGGCAGTAATTCAAGGAATCTATCTGAATATGTATTGCCCATAGGGAACCTCGTAGCCATCGGTGAGCACAACGGTGGTGGTAGAGCTTATATCGTCCCACACCAGGCGGAGCCTGATAATCGAGCCCCTTATGTCACCTATCATAATCCTGTTGCCAACGCGACGGAGATGCACGTGTTAACTCGGATCGGCATCGTGATTCCCGAGACGCTCAACAATTTGACGGTCAACAGCAATAACGTCGTGGTGCGTCCCGTAAACGGCTCACCGATCAGCGGAACAGTCTCACACAATGACAAGGACATTATCAACTTCGTACACGACCAACCCTTATTGGATGACACTACTTACGAAGTTATCTTAACTGCTGGTGGTATTGAAGATGTTGCTGGAAACGGTATTGAGGATTTTGGCTTTGTCTTCTCGACAGGTCCATCTTTGTCCTACTCACCTTACATGCGAGTACCACATACTTACGGTAATGGGGGTATACCGGGCACTGGAGCCGCCTGGCAGCCTGTAGGACAATTTCGCATAGAAGCCGAGAACTTCAATCAAGGGGGACAAGGTGCTGGCTACCAAGATTCTGACGGGATCAATGACGGGGGCAGTTACCGGGTAAGTGAAGGCGCTGATATCTTTACTACGACAGATACCGATGGCGGCCATGAAGTAGGCAATACCGAAACCGGTGAATGGTTAGAATACACAATACAGATCTCCAGCGCAGATATTTATGACATATCACTGAGAGTCGCAAATACGTCTGCTACTCCCGCGCAGATGCGTGTATCCATTGGGCCCGATAGCGATAGACTCACGGATGTGGCCGCCCCCATTACGGTAATTGGTAGTTCATATCAAACTGAGGTGCTCGCGGAAATAAGCTTAACGGAAGGCCTCCAGATACTGCGTATCGCATTTGACAGTCCCGGCATACTTCTCAACTGGATAGGGATTGTGGAGGCCATCCCTAGACTAACAACGGAACAGATCCACTATGACTTCGAAGGTGATGTCAGTGATCTGTCCGGTATCGGAAATAATGGTACGTTAGTCAATTTCTCAGGGACACCTTTCACTGCCGAAGCAGCCGTAGACACCCAAGCGCTTACTTTCGATGGAGTTGACGATTATGTGTCTATTCAAAACCTAGGCTATAGTAGCTCAAATCTGCCAGGAGCCAGTGTTAGCTGCTGGATAAAGACAACCGATGGTTCGGATCAAGTCATAGCATCCTTTGACCGAAATGAATACTGGCGCCTCGGCGTAGGAGGCATCGCCGCAGGCAATGGGCAGATAGCCTGGAGTGTTATGACCGACCAGGGGCAACAAGACTTTGGCTCGCACGCTACAATTAACGATGGCAATTGGCATCACATTGTAGGAGTCTTCGATGGTTCATTACAAGAGATGCATATCTATGTCGACGGAGTATTGGATGGTATACTCAGCAACGTAGGCGCACTGATGGGCACTGGAAATCCACGCTTCGGTTTTCTTGGGGTGGGTTCCGAGTCAAGTTCATTTAATGGAACTCGTGGCCCGCTGGACTACTTTAATGGCTCCCTAGACGACTTCCGGCTCTTCGATGAGGCACTGGATCAAGCACAAGTCGAATCCCTCTATCGACAGCGCGGTTTCAACAACGATCCAGTTATTACAGATATTAGTGTATCAGACTACCCTGCCAACACCACAAGCGCTGTTACCATAACTGTCACTGCTAATGACCCAGACAGCGATACGCTTGAGTACAGCTTCAACCCAGGCGATGGTAGCGGCTTCACCGCATGGCAAACATCCAACGTATTCACCCACACCTATGCGAACGATGCGCGCTACGGCATCAGCTTTCAGGTGCGAGATGCCTTTGATGGACAAAGCATCGAAACAAGCTCGGTAACAGTGATGAGTACGCCTCCAAGCGCCCCCTTTCCAACGAGGAGTACGCCGATAACGGGTGTAAGCGGCAGCAACCGCGTAATGACGGTCAACCCGGATAACAACACAGTCTCATTGATCGACACAGACACTCTTAGCAAAGACTTCGAAGTCCCGGTCAGTGCAGACCCACGCGCCATCGCGCAGGCAGGCACCGGTGAAATCTGGGTAACCTGTTTTGATGCGGACCGCCTCGAAGTTTTGAGTCCCATTGATGGCTTCCTAATCACATCTATAGCACTCGACTATGGTGCTGAGCCCTACGGAATCGCTTTCACACCAGACGGCAATACGGGTTTTGTTTCTCTGCAAGGCTCAGGCCGACTCCTGAAAATAGATCCCGTCCAGCGGACAGTCATAGACACACTAGATATAGGCTCGACACCACGGGCGATCGCAGTCTCAGCGGACGGTAGTCGTGTTTTCGTAACACGCTTCATGTCCCCTCAAACACATGGCGAAGTCTACGAAGTCGACGTTGATACATTCACGCTTACGCGCACCATCCAGCTCGCCAAGGACACATCTAGCGATCACTCAAATGGCGGGCGTGGTGTCCCGAATTATTTGATGGGGATTACCATTACACCCGACGGAAGCGGTGCTTGGGTATCCTCGCAAAAGGTAAATATTGACCGCGGTGTATTCCGCGAAGGCCAGGCTCTGAACCACGAAAATACAGTTCGAGCCATCGTCTCATATATCGACCTCTCAACGAACACCGAGGATATCCCCAAACGCATAGATATCGACAATAGTAACATGCCCATGGGCATTACTCTTTCCCCCCTGGGCGATTATATGTTTGTTGCTATGCAGGCGAACAACATGTTGCAGGGTATTGATCCAATTAGCGGTGCTGTCGGTGCGCGTTGGACCGTTGGCAAGGCTCCCCAAGGCGTCTGGTATGTCAGTGGAAATGACCGCTTGGTTTCGAAGAATTTCATGGATCGCACCGTCACGGTCTCAGATGCATTTGATTTCCTGCGTAGTGGATCAGGACTCGCCAACCTTGCTGTCATATCTACCGTAAACAGTGAAATACTGGAATCTGATGTGCTCTTGGGTAAACGGATTTTCTATAGCGCTGAAGATACCCGTATGGCGCTAGATGGCTATCAAACATGTGCAAGTTGTCACCAAGATGGCGGCACCGATAACCGGATATGGGACTTCACAGACCGTGGGGAAGGCCTGCGCAATACAACAGACCTACGTGCGCGACGAGGCACAGGCCACGGCATGATTCACTGGTCAGCAAACTTCGATGAAATTCATGACTTTGAGCACGACATCCGCAGCTTTTTCCTTGGGGAAGGCTTTCTGACAGACGCTGAATTTAACACGGGCACCCGCAACACCACCCTGGGAGACCCCAAAGCTGGAGTCGATGAAGAACTCGATGCATTGGCTGCCTACGTGACCTCGCTCGCCACAGTCGGCCGCTCGCCACACCGCAACGCAGATGGTAGCTTGACAGCCGAAGCATTGCAGGGGCGACGACTCTTCGAACAGCTCAACTGTATGTCCTGCCATGTCGGTGACGACTTTACAAACAGCACAGGCAGCTCGCCAAACCTCATTAATATAGGTACCATAAAAGCCAGCTCGGGTCAGCGCCTAAACGGTCCGCTTTCCGGCATCGATACTCCAACACTCCGCGGTCTCTGGCGGACAGCACCTTACCTGCATGATGGGTCCGCAGCAACAATCCTTGACGTCCTCACTACCCAGAACCCATTGGATCTTCACGGAGTTACTTCAACTCTGACATCGAACGAGGTGGACGCCCTCGTAGCCTATTTAGAGCAAATCGACGACTTCGGTCTCTCAATAAATCCTGAGTTAGACTCAGGATTCACTCTTCTGGATGATTTTGAAAACTACAGCCTCGGCTCCAACATGCTAGGGCAAGGCGGCTGGAATACCAATACGACACGAGCGCCTATCACAAGTGCTTTAGTCGCCACAGATCCTGAAGATTCATTGAATCAGGTCATGTCTTTTGCTGAAATAACTGCCAATGGTAATGAAGCAGCTATTGATAACCAGATCATATCCGTGGAAGACGGCACGACGGCGACCCTATTCTTCCGTATGCATTACACCACATCAAGCGGAGATCCTCATACCCGCATGGGAGTCGGGGTTGATGATGATGGGTTTTCTGACACCATCGACCTGCAATATAGAGTGCGCGGCGGTGGAGATGACGGTCAAATGCGGACCGCAGGAGGAGACGCACAGGTAAGAAATCTAGACCGCAATGTATGGTTCAACGTTTGGTGGATTATCGACAATGCTGCTGGAGTTGGATTAGACACCATGCAACTCTACCTACAATCCAATGATGATACCGACTACCCCACACCTACACTTATCAAAACGATCACCCACGGATCACCCACTACGGATATTATCGATACGGTTACATTCACCAAATTCAACGAGAACGGCTTGTTGCTGATTGATGACTTCTACTACGACGACAGCGGTATCAATTTTAACGACCCCACAGGTAACTATATCCCTGAAACCAATTTTGCCGCCGCGTCCACTGTCTCAAGCCAGCAGATCTCACTTGATTGGACAGGCCATCCAGAAGCTGGCATCTACTACATAGAGATAGCTGACTCTCCGGACGGACCATGGTCGCCGTGGCGGCGCTTGCTCGGCGACCGTAGTAGCTTTGTCATCGATGGCCTTACTCCAGACTCAGATTTCAACTTCCGCATATCGTCACTTACCGAAGACGGTCTTTTAATTGAGCGTGATCTCCTCCAAGGGATAACACAAGAACCCTATGATGACTGGGCACAAGCCGAAGCACTACCTGCGGCTGTCTATGACAAACTGATGGATGCCGATGGTGACGGCATCCGTAACATATTTGAACGCGCATATGGCACTGATCCTATGGTACAGGATGCGCATCTCAGTCCTAACCTTATAGAAGACAACGGCCAAATGTATATGGTCTATCAAGTCAGTTCCGAGGCGACCGATTTGACGCTCATACCGCAAGTCAGCTATGACCTAGATCTCTGGGAAGATGGCCCAGACGTCGTTTATGACCAGCTAATCGAAGTGAACGGCACTGTAGAGAAGCGTCAAGCAAGCACCGCCGACAGCTCCACAAACACTCTCTTCCTGCGCATTCAAATCGATTCTCTGTATTAGGAAGCTGTTGGGTTTGTATGTAAGCTTCTCAACCAAGCCCAGTACAAAGGAACGGCGCTTTAAAAACCTATCGTACGAAGGAGCAGGCCCTTGAGCACCATACGCTCCCTCTAGCTGGAGTTCCATTTCACCCTGAGGACTACGATGGCACATACCGATGAAAAAACGCTCTTCATGAATGTACTTAAGAACTGATGACAGCAAAAATTACTACAAATTCGATTCTGCAGTTGACACCAAATCACATCCCTCTATCTAGGGGAACATCTAACCAAAAGAAATTATGAACTACTCAACATCAACCCGACTTATTATGCCAGAATTTAAGTATGCACATAACGTACTCTCAGGCGGTCTCAACAACCGGGCAGTTCAACAACCTTTCGACTTTGAACTGAGATAAAGACTACAACAGTCTGAATTTCCCAAGCCCGGTAAGCATAACGCTTCCGGGCTTTTTGTTTTCCACCGCTCAACAAGTTTAAAGGTGTCCTTCTCACCGGACCTCAGAAGGTAAAACGTCTCGTAAATGGCGTCCAATCCACAGGTGTCTGCACATGTGATAGGGGCGACTGTACCCGATCTTCGCCTGAAGAATAATGTATCTTAAGACTAACAACAGATGATATCTTTTCTGAACCACGAATGGGCACACATTAGCACGAATATTGGCTATAATAATAGGCCTGATTTTAAGTTAAGTAATTTGTGTTTATTCGTGTCCATTCGTGGTTTCCAAAAAAAACATTTTTGATTTTCCCACAAACCGCGGGAACTAAACATATACTTGCTCCAACACTTTTTTGCCACGCGATTCGGAGTGCGATGTAATTAAAGTTAGCGTAAAAATCTGTATTCTTAAATTACATACTCAATGAGGTTTCAAAGAACACACCCGAGCCGCGTGGCCCATTTCACTGGAAAAGAAATCACATACCCAGACCTCACTATTACCCCAACAATTTCACTTTGGCTACTGACAGCCATCCAACGCGACTCTTCCAGGAGTCGCTCAAACAACCACAATATCAAACGACACATCATGAACCTACTATTATTCAAGTATGTACGTGTTCCCTACGAACACCTGGGCTTGAAGTTTCGAGAAGGTCAATTCATCGGTTTGATTCGACCTGGGAGCACTTGGGTATTCGACCCCTTCAATCGGGTCGTTGTCAAAATCCTCGCTCAGACCATACCCAGGATTGACCTGCACGAACCCAAGCTTAAGCAGCTAAAAGATCACCCAGAGGTCGCCACACTCGCAGAGTTTGTTGATCTCAAAGATACTGAACGCGGGCTCGTATGGTTTGACGGCCGCTTCCGCGGCATCCTCAATCCCGGTATCTATGGATTCTGGACCAGCCGTTCAGAAATCCGCCTAGAAACCATTTCCATCGACTCCGTTCGCTTTACGCATCCAGAATTCAACTCGATCTCACATCATTCAGAATCGAAGCACGCCCTCGATATCCAGCAGATTCCCTAATGCCACGCGGGCGCCCTCTTTGTAGATGGGCGCTTCTCGGGCGAGCTAAGCTCCGGACCTTATGCCTTCTGGCGTGATTCGGGCACCGTTAAGCTCTATACCTACGACCTTCGCGAGAAGACTCTCGATATCTCGGGCGAGGAGATCATGACTTCGGATAAAGTGACACTGCACCTGCATGCCGTGCTTACCTATCAAATCGAAGATCCCCAGAAGCTCGCTGAGTCTACCGTGGATCCCAGACAAACCCTCCTTCGGGAGGTTCAATTATCCATCCGGTCCGAAATAGGTACACGCTCCGTAGATGACCTGCTTTCAAACAAAGCAGAAATCGCCGCGAAAGCCCTAGGCAACACGATCGAAAAGGCCAGCCTCTCTGGTATGCAGATCAAAAGGCTGAGTATCATCGATATTACACTTCCAGGAGAGATTAAGGAACTCCTGAACCAAATCATCGAAGCCGAAAAGGCCGCTCAGGCAAACGGCATCAAGCGTCGGGAAGAAACGGCGGCAATGCGAAGTCAGCTCAACACTGCAAAGCTGATCGAGCAAAACCCTACCCTTCTTCGACTCCGCGAAATAGAATCCGTGGAAAGAATCACTGAGCGCGCAAACCTGCAAATCATCGTTGGAGATGAACAGGCACTCGGAAAGCGCCTCGCAAAACTCATCTAAACCCAAAGCTCCGGAGACCCCAACGGCTCCGGAGCTTTTGTATTTTTAGCTCAACCTAGGATACGATACATCAGGAGACGTAAGATTGGATAAATGTATTTAATTTGTAGATACTTTATAAAATCTGATTCGCGCAAACTGCGACTGGAACCTCAGTTGTAAGGAACACGAAAATATCTGAGCCCAGGAAAACTGCAAAGCTTGAGCTTGCGCGATGCCGTCGCACATGTCGGGTCTTACACCGATTCCCGTTCATATTGATAGTCAAAGGTAGGGGCGTGGCCCCGATTCTGCCAAATCACACCTTCCTATCAAAAACCGCTGAACTTCAAACGTATGAAGCCGTACTTGGCACCGACATACAGAGTCGAGATACTTCAGAGCGCGACATGCATGAGACATGCCGCGCTCCATTTTCTAAAACTTAGGTATAAGACCTTCGATATGATCTAGGGGACCATCTCCCATTTTACGACCAATTTTTGATAACACAAACGCCAACACTTGTACCCATTTCGGCAAACCCGATTTCGTAATATCTACAATATTTCGCACAAGTACTTTATCAGCTCCTCGTGACTCCAATTCTAAAATCTCGTCTACAACGCTCGGTTTGCCATTTTGTTCACCAGAATACCGAAAGTGTATCAATCGTTCCGGCTCGTACCCGATAATCTCTCCGCGCATTTCCTGACGCTCTCGACTCATCTGATACGCAACCGCGAACTGTGCACCAACAATTATCTCATTAGGCGTTTCGCTGAATACGCATTTATGATTCCAAGCCGGCATGTTTCCCGGATCCTGAATGATTTCCCAAACCATTCCCGGGGTCGCATTAATCAACTTGGACTCGACGATTTTCATTCACACTCTACGCACGAGCATAAACAGTCGCTTAAACGGTAAGAGCACCTTACTGTCTGCCTGCTTCGCATATGCTCTTTCATATTTCCCAAGTAGAATAGCCTTAAAATCGGCGACTTCACTCTCATCTTGAAGCTGAGCAAGAAATGGGCGTAGAGCGGTGGAGTTCACCCAATCAACAATCGCTTGCGGGCTCTCCATAACATGGAAATATTCTGTAGTCCACATAGACACATCTTCCGTCAAGGCGCTCAAAATATCGTAGTAGGCAGATTCTGTTTCCACAGACAGTGCATCGCGGGCGGCGCCCATTCGCGACTTCCAGTGCTCATCTAAGGAAGTTTCAATGATAGATCGATTCAAGGGTCCCGAATAATGAAACGGTACCTGAATCGCTAACACGCCTTCATCTTCCAGAAGGTTAAAGACACGGGGTAGCAGTTCATGATGATTGCTTATCCACTGCAGGGTCGCGTTTGAGAAAATGAGATTATACTTCGCCTCAGAAACCCAGGTTCCTAGATCGGCATGAATAAAGCGCAAATCGGGCAAGGCCTTGGCAGCTTTTTCTAACATTCCCGGAGAACTGTCGAGCGCTTCGACGCTCGCAGCCGGCCATCGATCAGCCAACAAGCGCGTGCTATTTCCTGGGCCGCAACCGAGGTCTATAATCTTTTTGGGACTGTCCAGGTCGATACGTGAGAGGAGATCAATCGAAGGCTGGGTGCGCTCCTTCTCGAACTTAAGATACAACTTGGGATTCCAGTCTTTGGCTTTCGGCTCCATAGAGCTTAAGCCTTTGTAGAAATCTAAACCCGGATGGCAACTCTTCAATCACTCCACGCCGCAAAGAAACCTAAGTCATTTTAGTAAATCCAATGCGAGCCAGTTCCAATGCTTCCTCAATTATCGAGCGAGTGTGCGCCCAACTCATGAAACCATTATGATGCGGGTGCACAAATAGCCCAGAAGCAATCATCGCTTTCGCCCAGACTTGAGTCTTGGTAAAATCTGGATCTTCATCGACACAAATGTATGGCGCGGCATAAGGCCCACTCGCCTTAAGCTGCACACCAAATTCACTCCCTAAAGCCTTTAAACTCTCAACCCAGAGTCTCCCGGACTGCTCAAGACACTTAGGCACGTCTTCGCGTTCCAGAATCTCGATACATTTAAGCGCAGCCGTCATTGCGACTGCATCATTACCATAGCTTCCAGTAAGGAACACCTTAGATGCCGCAATTTTGTATTCATCTTTTCCGACACATGCGGAAATAGGATAGCCGTTCGCCATTGCCTTACAATAACACGCCAAGTCTGGCTCGATACCAAAAACCGAGTGAGATCCATTCACGCTCAAGCGAAATCCAGCGCGGACATCATCCAAAATCAAGAGAGACCCATTCTGGTCGCATAGCTTCCTTACGGTGAGAAAAAAATCTGAATCTCCGAACGCTTGATCTGCGAACACGGGGTGGTGATAAGGTGTTAAGACTACGGCGGCCAATTCGTTTCCTTTCTCGGCAAATAGTTCCTTCACCGCCTCAACGTCATTCCAAGGAAACGAATCGATCAACGCGCGATCTTCCGGAATAACACCTCCATACCCAGGAGAACACCAAGCATCTACCCCATGATAAGCACCCGCCACTTTCGCAATGCGCTTCTTCTTCGTGTGTTCTCTGGCGACTTGTATCGCCCAAGTGGTAACATCAGAACCATTTTTAGCAAACACAGCCCAATCCGCGAAATCAATCAGCGTACACAGCTTCTCAGCCAGCTCAACCATGCGCTCTGTGGGATGATTGAATACAGTTCCTTTTGCCCGTTGCTCTGCCGCGGCCGCTTCAACCTCTTCATTATGATAGCCCAAAACGATCGGTCCGTAACCACAGACAAAATCGATATAGCGATTGCCATCGACATCCCAATAATATGCCTCCTCCGCGCGCTCTGCATAATAAGGTGATGCCTGTGGTAGGATCGCAGCCGGACTGACATGTCCGTAAATACCTCCGGGAATCACGCTTGCTGCTCGCGCAAACAACTCGCCTGAACGCGCAAACGGATCTCCCGAAGAATCACTGAACATTACAAATTCTTTTAGAGCATCGTGCCGCGTTGGCTCACAAGCTCACGGAAACGCTCTAGGAATTTCAACGTAATTTCGCCCGGCTTGCTGTTCCCGATAGGACGTCCATCGATAGAAACGACCGGGACGATCTCTGCCGCAGTCCCCGTCAAGAAACTCTCATCCGCGCACCAAGCGTCGTAGCGCGTCAGGTCACCCTCAACAATTTCAATTCCAAGGTCCCTGGCGATTTCCAAAGCAAATTCACGGGTAATTCCCTTGAGTGCTCCGGCAGACGTGGAGGGGGTGTAAAGCTTTCCTTTATGGATAATGAAAAAATTATCCCCGGTGCACTCCGCAATATAGCCGGCATCATTGAGCATGAGCGCCTCATGATAGCCGAGTTGCTGACACTCGATCTTCGCGAGGACGTTATTGAGATAATTCAATGATTTGATCATCGGAGGCAGAGCTGCGGAATTGATGCGCCGCGTCGGCACCGTGATGATTTCGAGCCCTTTTTCGTAAAACTCTTCGGGATATAATTGAATTTTGTCGGCGATGACTACCAGGTTCGGCTCCGGGCAAGATTTTATGGAAAGGCCCAAGCTGCCGACGCCTCGCGTCGCGATCAGACGGATGTAGCCGTCTACGAGCCCATTGGCACGGCAAGTCTCACAAACGGCCTCAGCAATTTGCTCACGGCTCCAGGGCATATCCAGCAGAATCGCTTTTGCCGAGTATTCAAAGCGCTCCAGATGCTCGTCCAATAAAAATACACAACCCTGATACAAACGTATACCTTCGAAAATGCCGTCTCCGTAAAGGAGACCATGATCGAAGACCGAAATTCTTGCATCTTCTTGGTCGACGAGCTGGTTGTTCAGATAGACTTTCATGGTGTAGAGCCGAAAACCAAAATCCAGAATCTCAAACTGAGCAATTCCAAAAGACTCATTGCCCCCAATACTTACGATGGAGAATAAGCCTGAATGTGTCAAATGGAGCCGAGACCTCATCGATCTAGGCCTGCTCATTCGAGAGAATCTGAGAAGGGTATCAAGCCCAGGTTCTGATGATCATGCCCGAGTCGCCAAAACCGAGGCCTCTGACATTATTTATCAAATAGATCTTATAAGTGAGGAGACCATCCTGACCTGGTTTGAAGAAAACTGGATTGACCGCCCGGCGATCCATCTGGTCATGGAGGGTATTGAA
>JBCCBL010000009.1:0-23404 GCA_039034055.1 Verrucomicrobiota bacterium
AAACCCAGCTTCTGCTGCGCGCGCATTACCGCGATCCACAGAGAACGCTCCACACGAATCTTACCCTCTGCTGACCAGATACCGACCATACTCGGTGAGGCATAGCGATCCGCTAAGACATTAAAGACTGACTCCATATCCACTCATCTTCGAAAGCCTGATCCAAAGAATCAACCCACCTTTCTCCCTTATTTATGAGACGCCCTTTCAGAGAATTAAAGTTGAGCTTGATTGGACGAAATTTATAGTGAAAATAAGTTCACTATAAATCAAATGATCATTCCCTTCTCCCACGCACCTGAATTGCCTACAGCCCACAACCTGGCTGAGCCACATGTGCTTATCCGGGATATGCTCAGCTCAGGATTTTTAGAACTTGTCGAACGCGACACCCAAAGCGGTGCCCAAATGCCCATAGAGGCCTTCCTATCCGAAGCATCTCGTTTGAGAGGGTATGCTGCGCTAATCGACACCGAACAAAGCTGGAACCCTGAACACCTCAGCCCCTCAATCCTACGCCATATCCTCTGGGTCCGTTGCCGAGGTGAGGCCCAAGCCCTACGTGCTGCAGACATCCTGATTCGAGATGAAAACTTCCGGATTATTCTCCTCGATCTGCGCGCCCTCTCACAGCCAGCACTCAGACAGATTCCCCAGTCTCACTGGTATCGACTGCAACGCATCGCTCAAAGCCAAAACGCCACCCTCATCGCAACGACATCCTATCCTAGCATCGCAGCTTCCCAAATACGGATCGACGTGAGCGCAGAGTTCGACCTGGACAGCTTCTACCAAAAACGCTCCCACCTCTGGACCCAACTCCAAGCCTCCATCACGCGCCAGCGCGTCAACACCTCCACCCCAAAACCATGGATTCGCGTAGGCACCCAAACCAAACCGGCCGCCCAAGCCTCCTAAGCGGCATGAGAGATGTTTTCGGCACTCCACATACCAGGCTTCGCCCTACAATCCAGACTCCGCCTCGACCCCGCAGGCCTCACGCCTGCAGCTATTCTAGTCGAGGATGTCACTAAGAATTCCCTCGTTCTAGAAGCCAATACCGCCGCACGGAATCAAAAGATCATACCTGGACTATCGTCCACCCAAGCCATCGCGCGCGACCCATCTGTCCGCATTTTCGCAAGGTGCTTAGCAACTGAAATCCGCACCGCTCAGAGCCTCCAACACCTCTGCCTAAGCATCAGCCCCACCACTGAAGAAACCCGCCGAGGCCTTTATATCTCTGATCTACGCGGAGTGGAAAAACTCCAACCCAAGGCCCTTGCGCGTCACATTTTAAAAGAAACCGAAAGCCTCGGCCTAGCATCTCAAACAGTCTTCGCCCCCACTGCCGACCTTGCCGAATTCGGGGCTCAAAGCAGCACGTCTCGAATCCTCATCATAGACAACCCGCAGGCATTCCTCGAAAGCTGCCCCACCACCGCAGCCAGCCCGAACCCCGAACTCCTCGAAGTCCTCAACCTCTGGGGCATCCAGACACTCGGAGCCTTCACACAAATTCCGATCGAGGCCATCAGTGAACGATTTGGCGAATCGGGCCGCGAACTCTGGGAACGCGCGATGGGACGCAAACGCCGCCTATTGCTCGTCCAGCCCGAAAGCCCTCACTTCCATGAAAGCCTCGATCTCGAATACCCACTCAGCACCCTGGAGCCCCTACTTTTCATCATTCGCCGCTTCGTCGACGACCTATGCCGCCAGCTCCAACAAGCACACCTTCTGGCAGCTTCCATGCACCTCAGTCTAGGTCTCGAGGATCATCCCAAATGGGAAAACACCATACAACTGCCCGAAGCCATCTGCTGGGCCGACACCCTCTTTGCAGTCCTCGAAAAATCCCTAGAAGATATCCAGATGCCGGGGGCTATCATCCGCATATCCCTCAAAATCGATCCCATAGAACCCAGCGCTCAACAGCGCCAAATCTTCGAGACCTCCATAAAAAACCCCTGGCGTTTCGCAGATACGATTGACCGCCTAGCAGCCATTGTCGGCGAAGACAACATCGGCACACCCACCCGGCTCGATACTCACCGACCCGATTCGATAAAACTCTCCCCGCTCAAGCACACTCTAGAAGATTGGATTCTTGAGGAACCTCAACCCGAACCCTACGGCCCTCCCCTGAAACGCTGCCGTCCCCCACAATCCATCCACGTAAGCCTCTATTTGGACCGCCCCAGCTACCTCAAGACTAGAAAACTACAAGGGCGCATTATCGACACCCGGGGCCCCTTCGAAGCCTCCGGAGACTGGTGGGATGCCCAATTTTGGAAACAAACGGAATGGGACATCCAGCTAGAAAACAAACAAGTCTACCGCATCTCACAATCTGCCAAAGGCTGGTTTCTCGAAGGGCGCTATGGCTAGAAAATCGCCCCCAGCCTATATCGAGCTGCACGCCTCTAGTGCATTCAGTTTCCTCCGTGGAGCCTGCAAACCCGAAGACCTTGCACGACAAGCCGCCAAGCTGGAAATACCCGCCTTTGCCCTCTGTGATCGCGACGGTTTTTACGGCAGCCCCCGTGCCCACCACAGCGCTCAAGAACTCGGGCTCAAAGCCCATGTGGGCACCGAGCTGGTACTCTCAGATCAATCTGTAGTGCCTATTCTTGCAGAAACTCAGGAAGGCTACAGGAACCTCTGCAAGCTCCTAACTATCAGCAAGCTAAGATCTCCGAAGGGCGAAGCTCACATCGATTGGGAAGAGCTGGCCGAACACAAAAAAGGCCTCATTGCCCTCACCGGAGACTTAGAAGGCCCCCTGCTCCGCAAGTGGCCACACGCAGGCACCCAAGGAATCGAAGCTGGCTTCAAGCAACTCCATCGCATCTTCGGATCACAGCACCTATATGTCGAAATACAAAGGCACCGCATTCGCGACGAAGACATCCCCAACAAACTGCTTGTCGAGCTGGCCACATCCTTTGACCTCCCCCTACTCGCCACCAATGGAGTCCGATACGCCACCCCACCCGGCCGACGGGTCTGCGACGTATTTACCTGCTTGCGCCACCACACTCATCTCGATGCGGCCGGCCGGCTCCTTCAAGCAAATCATGAACGCCATCTGAAAACCGCAGCCGAGATGCGCGCCCTCTTCGCCGACCTGCCCAAGGCCATTGAGGAAACCCTTCACCTCAGTGAACGCCTGGAGTTTTCCCTAAAAGACTTGGGCTATGCATTCCCCACCTATCCCACCGAACCCGGCGACAATATGGACGCGCTCCTACGACGCGAAGTCTACGCAGGAGCCCGCAGGCGCTACCAAACCATCAGCCCAAAAATCCGAAAGCAATTGGATTACGAACTAGGACTCATCCAACGCCTCGGCTTCAGTGGATACTTCCTAATCGTCTGGGACATCGTGCGTTTTTGCGAAAACGAACACATCATGGTTCAAGGGCGGGGCAGTGCCGCCAACAGCGCCGTCTGCTACTGCCTCGGCATCACAGCCTGCGACCCCATCAGTGGTAAACTACTCTTCGAACGCTTCCTGAGTGAAGGCAGGAAAGCCTGGCCAGACATTGACCTCGACCTCCCCAGCGGGGACCGCAGAGAACGAGTCATCCAAGAAATCTACCGCCGCTATGGACACACCGGAGCCGCGATGACCGCCAACGTCATCAAATACCGTGGCCGGAGCGCTATCCGCGAAATCGGAAAAGTCCTCAATTTTCCCGAAGAAGCCATCAGTCGCTTCTCCGCACTCAGCCCACGCGGTGATTATCCGCATACGCTCGAACTGGAAAACCAACTCGAACAATCCGGGATCCGCGCAGACCATCCACGAGCCCCCGCGCTGAAAAAACTCTATGAACAAATCTACGGCCTTCCGCGCCATCTAGGGCAACACTCAGGAGGCATGGTCATCTGCCAAGGCCGCCTAGATTCAATCGTCCCCTTGGAAAATGCCTCCATGCCCGGCCGCTCTGTCGTGCAGTGGGACAAAGACGACTGTGAACAATTGGGCATCATCAAAGTGGATTTGCTAGGACTCGGGATGATGGCCGCAATCCAAGATGCCATCACCCTAGCTAGTGAACGGAAACGACCCATCGACTTGGCGAAAATCCCCAAAGACGATCCCGCCACCTACGACCTTATGTGTGCTGCGGACACTATCGGCGTCTTTCAAATCGAAAGCCGCGCCCAAATGGCCACCCTCCCCCGCATGAAACCCCGCCACTTCTACGATCTCGTGGTCGAAGTGGCGATCATCCGCCCCGGGCCGATTGTCGGTCAACTCGCACACCCCTACCTAGAACGACGCGCCGGCAAAGAACCCATAACCTATATCGATCAGCGACTGGTTCCCGTCCTCGAACGCACCCTGGGCATCCCCCTCTTCCAGGAACAGGTCCTTAAAATGGCCATGGTCATGGCGAATTTCAGTGGTTCCCAAGCCGAGCGGCTACGCAAAGCCCTCAGCTTTCATCGATCTGAAGTATTGATGAACCGGGTAAAAACTGAACTCGAAACCGCTCTTGCTGCAAATGGCATCGAGCCCGAAATACGTGAACGAGTGGTCGCGGCAATCAGCTCCTTTGCCCTTTATGGATTTCCAGAATCTCACGCTATCAGCTTCGCGATGCTAGCCTACAGTAGTGCGTATTTGAAAGTCCATTACTCAGAAGAATTCTACACCGGCTTACTCAACAACCAACCCATGGGCTTCTACTCTGCCGCGACTCTGGTTCAGGATGCCAAACGACGCGGCCTCCGCTTTGAAGCACCTTGCGTCAAAAATGCTTCCTGGTTGGCGACTATCCCAGGCGAGAAACGCATACGCCTTGGACTAAAAATTCTCAAAAACGTAGGTAAATCTTCAATACTACACATGTTGGAGATTCGAGATGAGCAACCCTTCAGTAGCATATTCGACTTTTGTCGCCGCACCCGCTTCAATCCCAGCGAGCTTCGTGTCTTGGCCAGCGCCGGGGCTCTCAATGCCCTAGCGGGTGATCGACGCAGTGCCCTTTGGGCGGTCGAGTCCAGCTCAATCCAAGCAAATGATTTGTTCAACAACCCCAATACAGAACTCATTGAAACAAACACTCCCCTCCAGCCCATGAGCTGGCAGGAGCGCGTGCAGACCGATTTCGCGACAACGGGAGTGACGGTAGGGGCCCATCCGATGCGCCAAATAAGAAACTCTCTGCCGCGACACATGCGGCGCGCTACGGATCTTGAGCAGTGCTCCAACGACAGCTTCGTAGCTATCGCGGGAGCGGTCATTTGTCGCCAAAGGCCCGGCACTGCACGCGGCGTTGTCTTTATCAGCTTGGAAGATGAAACCGGGGTCGCCAACATAATCGTTTACCCAAAAATGTTCGAAGAGCGCCGCCTCACCATAGTCAGCGAACCCTTCCTGAAAATCTATGGCATTGTGCAAAAAGCTGAAGGCACTATCCACATCAAAGCCCGGCGTATCGAGCCGATGCTCGCCCCAGAACTACCCGCCGGAGCATCGCATGATTTTCATTAGAGCACGCGCATGAGCCTCCACACCCACCAGGCTACAACAATAGCCACGTGCCGAGCTTCAGAAAAATGAAGAACCCTGCAATATCTGAAACTGCCGTCAAAAAAATCGAAGCGCTCTGCGCGGGATCCTGATTAAAGCGTTTCAAGGTCAACGGTATCAAGGCACCAGAGAACCCAGAGACCGATAAGCTCAAGACCATGGCCAGGAAAACAACCCAGGCAATCGGCAACTCCCCGGAGACAAACCAGGCCAAGATCGCTGCCACCGCTCCTATCGCCAAACCATTTAGCAAACCCTTTGACGCCTCGCGCAAGCAGATTTCCAGAGAGTCTTTAGAGCGCACCTCGTCAACCGCCAAACTGCGAATTGCTACCGCCAATGTCTGTGAACCCGTGTTCCCTGCCAATGAAGCGACTACCGGCATGAAAACCGCAAGGAGGGTAAGTTGTTGTATTTCGTCCTGGAATAAAAATACAATTGCAGCCGCGCCGCAAGCAGTGAGCAAATTCACCAAAAGCCAGGGGCTACGTTTTTGCAAACTATATGAAATCTTGTCATGTATGCCCTCATCTCCGCCGGCACCCACCAGAATTTGCAAATCTTCAGTCGCCAACTCTTGCACTACATCAATCACATCATCGTGTGTTACAATACCGAGTAAGACCTCCGAGTCTCTATCAACCACGGGGACTGCTAGCAAATTATGCTCTGACATGCGGCGTGCGACAATCTCGCGATCGTCGTCTGGGTAGCACACCCCGAACAAAGATGTATTCATAATGTCATGAATGTGACTGCCCACCGGGGCCAAAAGCATTTCCCGCATCGATACCACACCCAGTAGCTTGCCCTGATCGTCCACGACATATAGATAATAAATAGTCTCCAACTCTTCACGCTGACGGCGAAGTTCCTTTATCGCTGCATCCACCGAATCGGATTCAGTGACTTTCGCGATAGAGGTCGTCATCAATCCACCGGCAGACTTCGAATCGTAATTCAGAAGGTATTGGAATTCCTGAGCGTCCTTGGGTTCGAGTTTATCGAGGAGCCGCGCGCGATCTTCATCTTCAAGCTCCTCGAGAATGTCCGCCGCATCATCGGGGTCGAAATCACCCAAAATACGCACCGCCCGAGGTTCGCGCATCTCGGAAAGTACTTCTGCGGTGAATACAGCATCCAGTTCCTCAAGGATCTCCACCGCTTTTTCCTCGCTAACCCTCCGGAGGATAGCGCGACGCTCGTCATTTTCAAAACGCCCAATCAAACGCGCTATCGCAAAGCCCGGAATCCCTTCCAATACTTCGGCATTTATCGCAGATGCCTGATCAAAATCGAAGTCAGCGAATGTATCACTCACCCAGGCATCGTCCAACTCGGATAAATCGCGCGGGATTTGCTGCTCGGTCTTGGACTTCTTCGATGGCATTCGATGTATTAGGAATAGTGTTTCACAAGCTGCGTAAAGGCTCTAAACTGCGGGTGGCCGGCATCATTGAGGATGCTATAAAAAACGGTTTCAGAGGGTAGAATCGTTCCACCCGCTCCAGCGAATACCCGCATCACCGGTGCCACATCATCACCACGACGCGCCCCCAAACAATCAGAGAGCAGCGTAATTTGAAAGTCTCGCGAGAGCCCATCCAGGGCGGTCTGATAAATGCAGATCGGAGTCTCGATTCCAGCGAGCAGGATGTGGCTTTCCGGCATATCGGCAAATACCCGGTCAATGCCCGGCGCATTCAGAGCATTGAATGCGGATTTCGGAAAAACCAATGCTTTTTCAGGACCGCCGGCCGCTTCTACTAATGACGGTACGGTCGGGCCCAATTTCTCAGGGACCTGCTCGGTGAAGACGATTCGGATTCCGATTAGCCTAGCCACTCGCACCGCAAACTCGGTTCGCCTAAGAAGGCTACCTTGAGGATCTACGGCTTTCAGCAGACTTGCCTGCATATCGACCACCATCAACACCAAGCCATCTGCGAACTCTTCTATGTCTAAAGATTCCATTTCTCCAGATCTTACGAGTTAGCTCAAAGACTCGGTTGGCTGCGGCAAAGTCTTACTACGCGCATAGACTTCCTGTGCTTTGACTTGAACGATTTTTCGCTCTGGCAGGATGCAAGCCGTTAAGTGCCCCCCATAGGCGCAAGCCGTATCAATGCCAATGGCCCAGGGCTGTCGGTGCACTTCAGCGCGCGGTGTATGTCCATATACCACAAAGGGAGGGCCCTTCCAATGTTCGGACCACGGCGTGCCCTCGGGAGCCTGAGATCGTTTTGCGGGTCGACCTTCGGAATCCACGACCTGAATATTCGTCATTACCGAAATCGATTGCTCTCTCCAAATCTGGGTCGAGTAGGGATTGAATCCTCCATGAACGAAGACCGTCTGCAACTCGTTGTTAAAAATAAAAGGTGGCAAATTTTCTAGGAATTCCCAATCGGAGTCGTCCATTTGCGCGAGCGTCTCATGATCATATTTCTTGAGAATGCTCTTATCGCCGGACCATCGGTAGCGGAGAAGGCGGCGTTCATGATTCCCAAGGATCGACTGAATATTGTTTTCCCGAATAATCTTGAGAACCCCAGCGCTGTCTGGCCCGCGATTCACCATATCTCCGAGCTGAATGATCGAATCATCAGAGTTCAGTGAAAGCCGGTCGAGCAGCGCCGAAAGTTCACTCGCACAACCGTGCACGTCTCCTATTGCAATGATCCGTCCCATAAGTCGCGAACATGGTGTGAGCCTGTTTTCGATTCTGACAACTGTAATTAATTCACAAGACGCAAGTTTAACATGGCTTGGACCGTCTAGAGTGATTCTCAAAGCCATGGCAGCCGGTTGATCGCACGGAACACCCGAGCACCATCGCATCCGGGCCTCATTCGTTTCGCTCCAAAGACAAAAAAGACCCGGTCAAATGGAACCGGGCCTTTCTAAAAAGACGGGACGATGCGTTCGCCTTATGCTCCAATCTGGAATCGAGCGAATCGCCGAATCACCATGTTTTCGCCGAGCTTGGCGATCTTAGCAGTCAAAAGCTGCTGGACCGTCTGGTCAGGATCTTTGACATAGGACTGCTCCAGGAGGGCGACCGTAGAGTAAAACTTGTCCATCTTGCCCTCGACGATCTTCTGAACTGCGGCAGCGGGTTTATCTTTAAACTGATCTGCCGCAATCGCCTTTTCTTTTTCAACAAGCGCGGGATCCACTTCCTCGCGGCTCACACAAACCGGAGCCGCCGCCGCAATATGCATGGCAATATCACGGACAAATTCCTGGAATTCTTCATTCTTCGCAACGAAGTCTGTCTCACAGTTGATTTCGACGAGGACTCCCACCTTTCCACCCATGTGGATGTAGTTTCCTACAATTCCTTCTGCAGCATCGCGACTCGCTTTTTTTGCTGCTGAAGCGATACCCTTCTTGCGGAGTTCATCGATTGCAGCATCGAAATTGCCGTCGTTCGCGACGAGGGCTTTCTTGCAGTCCATCATTCCGGCGCCTGTCTGCTCACGCAGTTCGCCGACCATTTTTGCCGTGATTTTTGTGCTCATCTATTGGTTCTGAGTCTAGATAGGTAATTAGGTTGGGAGGGTATAAAAGCTTAGCCTTCTTTCTCTTCGGCAGGCGCGCTTGAGGTCTCATCGAATCCCGCAGGGAGGCTCACTTCAGGCTGCTCGTCAGAATAGAAAGTGGTATCGCGGACGAGAGGTGCGATCGGATTGACCGCGGCTGCCGGCTGTTTGCTTAGATCACGGTTGGCGAGTCCATTTTGGATAGACTCGAGGATGACATCCAAGATGATGCGAATCGATTTCACTGCGTCGTCATTGCCTGGAATCGGATATTCAATGATCGACGGGTCAGCATTGGTATCAACAATTGCGACCACCGGGATGCCGAGGCGCTTTGCTTCAGAGACGGCGATTGCTTCGCTCTTTGTATCGATGACAAACATCGCTGCTGGGAGATCGGTGACTTCGAGAAGGCCTTCGAAGTTGCGATTCATCCGGCTCATCTGACGGCGGATAGCCGCACCTTCCTTGCCCGGAAGCTTATCGAGAGAGCCGTCTCCCTCCATTGCGAGGAATTTTTTATATTTCGCCAAGCTTGTCTTGATCGTCGTAAAATTGGTGAGACCGCCGCCCATCCAGCGGTTCGCGCAGAAAGGCATGTTGACCGAAGTCGCCGCTTCGCGAATCATTTCTTGAGCCTGCTTTTTGGTGCCTACAAACAAAACATCTTTTCCTGAAGCCACGAGGCCTTCGAGAAATTCGGTGGCCTTTTCTAAGCACTGGTAGGTTTTTTCCAAGTCGATGATCGATACTCCGTGGAGATGATCATAGATGTATGGTTTGGACTTGGGGTTCCAACGGCGCGTCTGGTGGCCGAAATGGACACCCGCATCGAGTAGGTCTTTTGGTGTGATATTCATCTTGGTTCAAAGCCCGAAAAAGACGGGAGAAACGAATGTTTCTTTTGGGTGATTAGGTGTTTATTGAGTAACAACTAGTGTTGCTACTTTGCCCGAATCGATTCGAGCGAAAGGGAGGAAAATGGCTAATCTGCCTCTCTGAGCAAGCTTAAACCTAAACAATTCCAAGCTTATGAGGGCGTCTACAAAGTCTGAGCGAGCGGTCGAGATGAATTTTGAGATCAAATTCAAGAGCTTCGAATCGAGGTGAAACGGGTTTCATCGAGATGAGAAAACTTGGATTTGGGCCAAAAAGCGCTATTCGGCGACACTCACTCGACTTTTTAAACGCCCTCTAAGAGCCTGAGAACGCGCACCGAAACTTTAAAAGAGAGAATCCCAGTCTTTTTAGGACTCGAGGTAATTGTGGCGCTTGAGTACGCGACGGCGGGTGGCTGCGGGGCAACACTCATCGCAAATCAACGCCTTGAGCTGCCTGCGGTAAGTCTGACGCTCAATCGGCTGATGGCGACAATTTTCAATTTTCTCCATCAACTCATCGGCTGCTTTTTCAGCTATCATTTGGCGCGGAGATCTTGGAGATACCCGCCCTGAAATCATCCCACTTTGGTATACAAGCCTACCCCAGATTAGACGGGGCAACAAACTGTCGAAAAACGCTGAATACACGGCGATGAGCATTGAGAAAGCGATGGTCAAAGAAAACAACAAACTGTCTCCGATGGAGGCAGACCACAGTAGCATCAGAATGGCTATCATCTGAAGACTATAGAGGATTCCCTTGCCGAGAATTCTGTGTTGCGAACTCGATGGCTGGGCCAAGTTTCCCTGAAATTGTATTCTTCCGAACAAAAACATCTCTCTAAGTTACGGAAATCTAGAGGCCATTTTTATCGGATTCACTATCAATACTTTCCAAATCCAAACATTTACATTCTTTTCCCAAACAAAAAGCCGCCCCTATTAAGGAGACGGCTTCAATTGAGTATAAATCTTATTAGGAGTGCTAGTATTTGACGCTGCAACCGTAGGCGCGCGTCGTACTTTTCGTAATCTCCTCGCCGGATTTCGCCGCATAGAGTGCCGCAGAAACGTAATTCTCGGCCTTTCCGACATCTTTTGGGTTCGCAGAGCTGATGCTGTCAATTGCCCCATTGTAGATCAATTTACCTTCGGGCGAGATGATATACATGTGAGGCGTGGTGCGGGCGTCGTAAAGCTTTCCGACCTTGCCACCTTCATCCAATAGGAAAGCTGTGGAGTGAGTTTCCGCCTTCTTTGTGAACTTCGTTAACTCCGTTTTGCCAAAATACTGTGGGTGCTCAGGCTTGGTGGATTCAATTGAGAGCCAAACCACGCCTTTGTCCGTCCACTTTTCTTGCAAGCTTTGCATGTTGCCGGAGCTGTAATGTTTCTTAACGAAAGGGCATGCGGGATTAACCCACTCAAGTACCACGTACTTTCCGCTAAAATCAGAAAGGCTGTGCTCGGTGCCCGAGATATCCATGAGCTTGAATTCAGGGGCTTCATACCCGACTTTTGCGGCGTTCAAGGCTGCCGAGCCAGCGATAAAGCTCGCCAGCGATAGTATTTTTACGATTGAGGATTTCATGTTCTTGGTATCTGAAGTGAATTTCAGGAACATCGAGATCGATAAATTGTTCCCGCTATGACCAAAACGAGGAGTCTGCTCTTTTCAAATAGTCGGATCCAAAGTTTATCATTTTTACCCGGAATTTCCGAAGATTCAGAGGCTCCTATTCAAAACCGGCTAACTGCAAAAGTCGGTTGTCATCGAAATAAATTCCTCTATTGCTTTTATCGTCATGATCCCTGAAGCGTCTTACGCAGAGCAAAACCCGGTCAAAGAGAGCACCGATCCCGTTTGGAAACGCATCCAGCAGGAGGCACTTGAGGTGTTTGAGGGCGAGCCATACCTGCGCCGTCTGATTGACGATGTCGTTTTATCGAAGGAAACCTTGGAAGATTCGATTTGCGCGCGCTTATCTCGTAAATTTGGCCGCATCGCTGGGACCGAGGAAGAAATCATGATGACCTTCCGCGAAGCATTCGATGCAGACCCGGAGATCGCGATCCGAGTCCGCGCCGACATCGAAGCAATCTACGAACGCGACCCAGCGTGCGAGGATTATCTGTCGCCTCTCCTTTTCCTCAAAGGCTTCCAGGCGATGACTGCTTATCGGATCAGCCATTTGTTTTGGAAACAAGACCGCAAACACCTCGCCCTGTATCTGCAGAGCCAAATTGCAGAAACCTTTGGAGTCGACATCCATCCTGCCGCACGGTTTGGAGAGGGAATCTTTCTGGATCACGCAACGAGCTTCGTCGCGGGCGAAACCGCAGTCGTGGCTGATAATGTATCCATCCTTCACGAAGTTACGCTCGGTGGAACTGGTAAAGACAAAGGCGACCGCCATCCAAAAATTCAGAGCGGTGTGCTGCTTTCATCCGGCTCAAAGATTCTAGGAAATATTACCATTGGTGCGTTTTCCAAGGTAGGAGCCAACAGCGTAGTGCTTCAGGATGTCCCTGCGCATGTGACGGTCGCCGGAGTCCCGGCGAAGATTGTTGCGCATCACCAAACAGAAGACTGCCCCGCGACCGCGATGGATCAGTGTCTCGACGACTGAGAAACTGATTCTCCTCGGTTAAAGAGGCTCCTTTGGCTCCGGATAGTCTCGGGCCGAATGCTCAATGAGCTATCTGGAAATTAGATTCATCAAAAGCCATTTCGATGACATACGTTATTACATTTGATGTTTCTATAGGTTTTCCAATGCTTCATATCGAAGATCCAAAATTACGTAAGTGATTTACTGAAAAGACTTTACGGATCTATAGAAATCGACCTGACCGTGATGGCATACCATTGGCAATGGCTTGGTATGCATTCGAAACTCAATACCGCTCAGCAACCGGCACCTCGGCGACTCCTCGGGATTCAAGCCTTGGTTGCATTCAATGATAATTTCGCAAAATTCGGGCTCCTAGGTCTCGTAGCGACCACCCTAACGGCTCGCCAGGGCGAATTTATCACGACACTTACCGCAGCTTTTCTGATTGCTCCGTTTATATTCCTAGCTCCCCTAGCTTCATGGTTGACGGGAAGATACTCACGCGAGCAAGTCATTTTCGGCTGCCTCATTGCACAATCAGCAATCTGCATGGCTCTCGCACTTGGTGGACTCTTTGAAAATATCTACGCAGTCCTGATTACTTTCGGTCTTCTTGCATGCCAGTCGGCTTGTTTCTCACCCGCCAAACAAGCCATCCTCAAAGAATGGGTCGGCCCGCGAAACCTCGGAAAATGGGTCGCCTGGATGGGACTCAGCTCAGTGCTCGGAATCCTGCTCGGTTCGACCCTGGGCGGACTCAGTTTTGACGCGCTTAAAAACTATGTCTCACCCTATCACGCATACACGATTCTCGGGCTTATCCTGACTTCAATTGCCCTGGGATCCCTCCTCGCCTTCGCTCAGTATCGCAATACTGAGGGACCGTTTCGAGACCAGATATTTAGCCGAAATCCGGCATCGACTGGACTCTCTGCGCTAAAACAAGTCATTCAAAATGCTGAGATCAGATCCGCTGCACTCGGTATAGCCACATTCTATGCGTTCGGCGGCTTTTTATTGGTATGCCTTTCACAGATCGTCCGAAGCGAATCACCCGGAACTGCGGCCAGCGAAGCAGGCCTGTTTGCCGCGAGCCTCGGGTTCGGATTTATGCTCGGAAGCCTCCTAGTCGGCTACTTACAGAGGACTAAAATCGCGGACTATCTCACACCCCTAGCTTGCAGCCTAGTCGCCGCATCAACCTTCATTTTATACGGAATGAATGCATCGGATGGTTTCGCACAAAACGTATGTTTGTTAGTTATCGGTTTCGCGGGTGCCGGACTTGTACTGCCCATGCAAAGCCTCATTCAGTTGCATACCGAGGATCGTGAACGCGGCCCAATCATCACCCAGGTAAACGCCCTTACAAACATCCTGAGCCTTTCACTCCTCGGACTGCATACCATAGCAAATCACACTGGATTTGATTATCGACTCCAACTTTCGATGGCGGCGACCCTTCTGGTATTCCTCTCAGCCTACTTATTCGTCCGATTCGGAAAGAGCGTAATCCTCGCTTTCGCTCATGTTGTAGCGAACTGTATCTATAAAGTTAAAGTCAAAGATGCTGAAAACCTACCTCGCGAAGGCGGCGTCCTCCTTGTGGCAAACCATTTGTCTTGGGCTGATGCCGTCATCATCACCCTCGCCTCACATCGCGAAGTCAAATTCATGGGTTCAGCGGATCTCTTAAGGAACAAATGGATACAATTTATCTTTAATTTCTTTGGAGTCATCCCCGTCAGCCCTTCCAATGCTCGCGAGGCCATCAATAGTGCTCGAAAAGCCCTCAACCAAGGCCACTGTGTGTGCATCTTTCCCGAAGGAGGCATCTCCCAAACGGGCATGCTTCACTCCCTGAAGAAAGGAGCGATCCTCATTGCTCGCCAGGCAAATGCGACGGTCGTTCCTGTATTCATTGATCGAATTTGGGGATCGGTTTTCTCCTACTCCGACAATCAATTTTTCAAAAAACGCCCCCGCAGAATTCCCTATTCTGTAAACGTAGATTTCGGAAGACGGATCAGTCCTCAAGAGGTCACAACCGATAGACTCCGAGATCAGTTTTCCGAGTTGTCCTACCTCAGCATGACAGATCGTGTCAAAGACAGTCCTAATATTCTGCAGACAGCGATTCACAATCTAAAAAAAGGAAAAGGCCCTATCGTTATCGATCGCACGATCAGTAGGCGCGTCGTAACAAACCGCCAACTCCTAGCCCTCTCAATACACCTCCAGAAGCACATCAAGCACTCAACAACCCGAAGACGCATTGGATTTGCGTTACCCATGAGTTCTCTAGCCATCGCTTCGAACATAGGTGCGCACATCACTGGAAAAGTACCCGTATTTCTCAATACAACGACATCTCCAGAGACTTGGGCCTCTTACGCACAGACTGCTGAGTTTGACACCATCATCACAGTATCCAAGCTTGAGCAAACCGTTCGCTCGAAAGCAGCGCATGGAGTGCAGGTAATCAATGTCGAGCACTGGCTTAAGCCCAACAGAGTCGAAAAAATTTCTGCTTTCTTGCGAGCGCTCTGGCTACCAACTCGAGTTCTGACGCGAAATGCCAACCCCGAAGAAGCAACGGTATTGTTCACGAGTGGCAGCTCAGGCATACCCAAGGGTGTAACCCTCTCCCCTGAAAATATCCTTGCTAATTGCCTTCAAGTAAAAGACTGCGCCGCCCTTCGCTCAAATGATCGAATCCTCGCAAACCTACCCCCATTTCATAGCTTTGGATACACCATGGGTTGCTGGATGCCGCTTATCTCTGGTCACACCCTTATCACGACACCAAACCCACTTGATACCAAGACAACTAGCACTGCTATTGAGGAAGAATCAGCAACCCTCTTTCTGGCAACGCCCACATTTCTACGAGCATATGTTAAGAAGACCGAAGCCAGTGCCCTGCGCAGCCTCCGAGCTGTGATCGCCGGAGCTGAACGCCTTCCAGAATCCCTGCGGGCGGCCTGGGAGACAAAATTTGATTCGGAAATATTGCTCGGATATGGAATGACTGAAGCCAGTCCGGTGATTTCTCTCAATGTTTCTGATCCCGGTTTCAGGGAAGGAAAAATTGATGCATGGAGAAAAGGAAAACGTGCACAGAGTTCTGGACGTCTCCTCCCCGGTATTCGTGCGAGACTTGTCGATCCCGAAAGTGGAGAAATTCAATACGGCTGCGGTCGAGGCATTCTGGAAATTCAAGGTGCCAATATATCCCCAGGATACCTACATAATGAAATCGCAAATAAAGAACGATTTCGTGAAGCCTGGCTTCACACAGGTGACATTGTGAGAATCGATGAGGATGGTTTCCTGTTTATCGAAGGGAGGATCAGTCGATTCGCAAAAATTGGCGGAGAAATGGTCCCACTCGATGCAGTCGAAAGGCAAATCGAGACGATTCTTTCTAAACTAGACCGATCAAACAATATCGCGATCTCGACGAGCCACGATGAGCAAAAAGGCGAAAAACTCGTGCTGTTCTCCGAAGAAGGTCTCACCAGCTCGGAACTGCGAACACTCTTATCAAAAGAAAGTATCCCCAATCTTTGGATACCTCGTGATGTCATACACCTTCCCTCAATTCCAAAATTAGCGTCTGGAAAAATAGACTACACGCAATTAAACGAAACATGTTCACAAAGATTAACCGCCTAGTCGTCCTCCTCGTAATTCTCACCGGGTCTACATCCATGCTTATTGCAGAGCACGTTATTCTAATCCATGGACTAGCCCGGACCGCTAGCTCGATGGGAAGGATCGAAAGTAGGCTACTCGAAGAGAGCTACAACGTCGTTAATATCGACTATCCGTCACGAGAATTCGAGATACCGCAACTAGCTAGATACGTCAGACAAAAGATCGAAGAGAATACGCAGGATTCAAAACGAATCCATATAGTCACGCATTCTATGGGAGGCATCATTGTCCGACAGATCCAGAATACCGAACCTATTCACAACCTCGGAAGAGTCGTGATGCTCAGCCCACCGAACCAAGGAAGCGAGATCGTGGACAAACTCAGCCATTTATCACTTTTCAAGAAAATAAACGGTCCTGCAGGCACACAGCTCGGAACAAATAAAAACAGTTTTGTAAGGGGCCTTGGACCCGTTAATTTTGACCTAGGAATCATTACCGGTTGCCGAACCGTAAATCCCATTTTGTCACTCATGATTCCCGGCAAGGATGATGGAAAGGTTTCAACCAATAGTGCGCAAGTAGCCGGCATGCGAGACTATCTGGTCGTGCCAAGCTCACACACATTCATCATGCAAAATTCCCATGCGATAGAGGAGGTAATATACTTTTTAGAGCATAGCCGCTTCCGAAAATAATTCCTGGAGCCACTCTTATCGTTAGCGGACGAGGCCTAAAAATATCTTACCTTCTCAATCGAATCGAGTAAACATTTGCCCCTGTGTTCAGTGGTCAATAAAATGCTTTGAATTGGATCATGAGATGCATCCACGTTTTCCCGCTTATTTTTCTGATAATAGCAATGAGTGCCTGCACCATATTGGATAGTAAGCAGTATCCTGCCGGTTCTGGGAAAATCATCCTTTCCTTTGACGATGGTCCCTCAACAGAGATTTCTCACCTATTGTTAGATGTCTTGGAAAGAACGGATACCAAAGCGGTATTTTGCTATATCGGTCGAAACATCGAGGAAAATCCAGAAATCGCTGCACGGGCCATTGATGCGGGTCACATGGTTGTATTGCATTCTTATGAACACACCCTCGAGAGCCTTTTGTCTGCAAATACCTTAAGCGATGAAACGCAGGCAAGTATTGAACTTATCGAGAAGCTACCAACGCGAGAGTCCGCGGCACTCACTCATTTCAGGCCACCCTTGGGAATCAAGACTCCGGCAGTCCAAAAAGTGGTGAAAGCGTTCGATCTAGAATATGCGTATATTACACTTTTTGTTATAGATGCTGGGGCGGGACCCAAGGATGCCGACAGAGTGGTAGGCAAAATCAGGAAAAAGGTAGTGGAAAATAACGGAGGTGCTTTCGTATTGCACGAGATGCGTTACAAGGCCGGTTCTGACAAATACGCGGTCGATAAAAGCTGGCTACCAAAAGCTGTCGAAGGATTCATCAATTGGGCAAAGTCTGAGGGATACGAATTCACACTGTATCCCCAGACATCAATCAATGAATGATTCTTTCAGTTACGCCTTCTCAACATGACAAGGGACCAGCGCCGCATCCTTCATCCCATGGATTATCTTTTTATCGGCAGGACAAATTGTCGCTAAAATACCGCCTATTTCGTTTTTAGATCCTGCTTCATCTGTGACAAAATAATAAGGACAAAGCCGCACCCGTCCTTGCATTTCATAGATTTCTCCAGTCTCGCTGTAAACCGGATGGCGCACTCGAGAGGGTTTTTTGTATTCCTGAACAATATACAACGCATCATTAGCGGATGCTATGGCACCATCGACCGCATCGTTCCACTCTTCCTTCGAACAGTCGCTTCCAAGGACCACACTGCGCGCCCCCCAAGCGTTTTCATGAAAACCCGAGATTTTCAGAATCAAATTACGCTCTTTCTGGGAGGCATTTTTTAATTGCTCCCATGAGTGCATCAATTTTCCTCCGACCAACGGTCCCTCCAGGACCGCGCCAGGCGGCAGGACTTGCGGATCCATAATCCACGACGGAGGGATGACTCGCTTTAGCGTGCGATAGGCTTTTTTGGGGAGAGTTTCTTTCCAAAAGTCTTGGAGTAGATGGTGATGAAACAAGGCTAGATTAAGCTTTTCTTCCTGAAAGGGACGCATCGGCGGAGTGACCGTGACTCGCTGCTCACGACGCATTTCCAGGATAAAGTCAGCGATGGGCACATTTGGAAGATCGAAGAGTTCCCAAAAGCGATAGATGACATCGACCTTCTGGGGATTGCCATCCATGTCGACACACATCGCCTCCCCCAAGGGCATGAGGTCTTCTGGATGAAAAACGAAGACTCGTCGTCCGGTTCGCTGAAACTGTTCGGCAACCCATTGCATCTCAGGTCGATAAGTGGCTGCTTCGTCCGAAACCACGATAGCGACAAAGGGACTGTGATTTCGCGGAAAATGCGCGACGAGGGCTCGATAAAAGTTCTCGAGCATTGAGTTGCTATCACCAACGAGAGCTTCAGAAAATTCTTTCGCATACAATTGGTTTAAATACCCGGTGAGGCCGATGCCACCCGGCACCGAGTCGAGTTCGGTCACCTGAAATCCATCGTCGGTCCAGAGTAAATCGGGTCTCAAGACGCGCGGTATCTGACCTTTAACAGCTTTGCTTCGCGCATGTTCGCGTAGCGATTCTGGTTTACCCCGGTCTAGATAATCCGCAACCCATTGCGCAACGAGCGGCGAGTTTCTTAGGAGATTTTTACCCTGTGATGACTTGGTGTAGAGAAATTCGAGAGCATTATGA
Organism: Verrucomicrobiota bacterium; assembly: GCA_039034055.1. Classification (GTDB taxonomy): domain Bacteria; phylum Verrucomicrobiota; class Verrucomicrobiia; order Opitutales; family JABSRG01; genus JBCCBL01. The sequence continues at coordinate 19,051 of JBCCBL010000009.1, forward strand.
AAAGCCAAGCATGCATCTCCAATTTGAAGGATGTCCGCATGCTGTTGGGGTGTCAGTCGGAAGGGCTCCGGGGACAGTCGCCAGGTCTTATCCTCAAAAAGTTCTTGAGCCGCAAAGGCTTCCTGCAGGGCCGCAAATTCCATGATTATGCATCCTCCATTTGGATGTCTTTGTTCCGCGTGCGCGGCTTTCCTGCCCGCAACCAATTGTGAATGAAGCTATCCAGGTCACCATCCATCACAGCTTGCACATTCCCATTTTCCACACCGATGCGGAGGTCTTTCACCATTTGGTAGGGTTGAAATACATAGCTTCGTATTTGGTTTCCCCAGCCAATCTCGCCTTTATCGCCATATACTTTCTCCATTTCTGAGCGCTTCTCGTCCTCAATTTTCTCATACAGACGAGACTTTAGCATCTTCATTGCCGTAGCTTTGTTCTTGTGCTGTGAGCGCTCATTTTGGCAAGCGACAACGATGCCGGACGGCTGGTGAGTGATGCGGATAGCAGACTCCGTTTTATTGACATGTTGGCCGCCCTTTCCCGATGCACGGTAGGTGTCGATGCGGAGATCCTCGGTCCGAATCTCGATATCAATATCATCATCTACTTCGGCGATTACATCTACCGCGCAGAATGAAGTGTGGCGGCGCTTATTCGAATCAAAGGGACTGATGCGAACCAGGCGGTGGACGCCGCGTTCGGCTTTTGCATACCCGTAAGCGTTGACGCCGGAAATTTCGAGGGTCGCTTTCGAGATACCTGCCTCTTCACCGGGGACTAAATCAAGAATTTCGACTGCATATCCCTGACGCTCCGCCCAGCGCGTATACATTCTCAAGAGCATATCTGCCCAATCACAAGACTCGGTGCCGCCAGCCCCCGCATTGATTGAAAGGATTGCGTTGTTTTTATCAAAGGGTTCGTCCAGGAAGCTCGCAATTTCGATGCGATCTATTTCTGAGTATAGATCATTTGCGGTCTCTTCTAGCTCTGAGACATAAAGCTCTGCTTCTTCTCCTTCGGCCTCCGAAATGAGTTCCTGCATCGCCATCATATCGTCGATCCGAGCTTGGTAGGCGACCAGCTCTTTGATGGATACCTTGAGGCTGTTTGACTCCGCGATAACCTTTTGGGAGTTCTGTTGATCATCCCAGAAAGTCGATTCGGCCATTTGTTTTTCTAGTTCTCCGATACGCGTCCGCTTTTTATCGACGTCAAAGATACCTCCACAAATGGCCGGCTCGGCGGACGATTTCGTCAATACAAGTACGCGTTTCGGGACTGATCATAAGAGAGCGAGAAAGTGCCAAGGCTGCTTCCGTTTTCAAGCTCGTTCGAAAAAATCGCGACCTCTAAGCTCGCCGACCTTCGTCGAAATCAAAATAGTCAATCATGTAGACAATATCGTCCCTGCCTGCGAGCCCGCTCTGCTCTTTGCGTTTTGTGAGCACTTCGGTAATGTGGTCGTCCCATCCAAGCTTGTTTGCGAAGCCATTCCAAACGATTTTGAAACTCTCAGTCACCGGGCGCCCTTCGCGCTCACACCATTCCAAAGCTTCTTCGTCGGTCGCCCCAGTTTCGACGAATTCTCGCAACTTGGTGTAATCCACATTGAGGATGTCACAGAGCTGACCATCCATCGAGATACCGAGGTTCTTATGAAAATCCTCGTGTAGGATACCCGCGCGGTATTTGCGGATCTTGTCGAGCATGCGGGGAAAATATTTCAGGCCACGAATGCTATCGTGACCCGAGCGAGGCGCGGATTCAGGTGTCATGCCCTGGAGCAAAGCCCTTGCGCAACAGGACGCAATCTGGAAAGAACGGGAAGCGCCCGAGATCGTTCTAGTTTATCAATTTACTTCGATCCGGTTTCCATCAGGGTCCGTCTTCGAATTGATACCTTCGAAGGATTCACGCGACAATTGAAGCAACACGGGCTCCGGATCCTCAGCACGCTGTAACAAAATCCGAATCCCACCGGCCTCAAGGACGACTGAAGTGTCCTTTTCAGAAACTAGTCGAAATCCAAAGGTTTTCACATAAAATCGAATCGATGCTTCGAGGTTGCGCACTCTCAAGATGTGAGTCTCGGCCCTTTCTTCGGAGACACCGGCTGCCGCCCGAAATGGCTGAGTCGCATCTGCATTACCTTGCCCAAGCCCCGTCTCACTCCGGGTTAACTCAGATTCAAGGTTTGGATCTGCAGCGGGTTGATTCATCAAAACGACGATGACCCATCCAGCGCAGAGGATTCCCATGGCGAAGGACCCCAAGGCCATCGCGGACCAAGAGCGTCTTTGCGGAGCATCCCGTTGCGCGCGCTGTCGCATCTCATTGAGCGCTGATTGCTCGTTGCGACTGAGGCGTTCAGTGTCCGAATATATCTCTAATAATGGATCAGGTTTATTTTCAAAGTTCATAGTGTCTCATCGGTTTTTCCGCTCTTCAGGGAGACTAAGGCTTTTTCGCGCAATTTGATTCGAGCCCGCGTTAGGCGAGATTCGACGGCCTTTTCCGAGATTCCAAGATGCTCGGCGAGGGCCTGATAAGACCAGCCCCCGAGGTATTTTTTCTCTATAAGCTCACGATCAGACTCTGGCATTTCCGCCAAAACTTCCATGAGCGTGGCCGACAAGCTGGAGTCGCTCAACTGGGGGTTTCTCGGCTGCGTGACGATGTGCTCCCAATATGCCTTCATGGCGGCTCCGTAGCGCTTCTGTTTGCGATGGATATCAATCTGGGTCGTTCGGACCACACGACTCATCCAGCGCCAGAGCGAAGTTTCATCGGAGATTTGTTTGGGATATCGAGCGATGCGGATTAGGGTCTGTTGATGAAGTTCGTAGCTAGCCGCTTCATCACCTTTAACAATTTTCAGGCAATACCGATGGAGCGACGGACTATAGCGCCGGCAAAACATCGAAAAGTCTGCTTCCTGCCCTTCCACCATCCCCGCAGTCAGGGCATCCAATACCGAATCGAAACTCGACTCAGGCGAATCCTCTGATGACACGGTTTCCTTCACTGAAGCTATCCAGACTCGGCTCATAATACTTAGGCAAGTGTAATGAGTAGAGAAACGCTGCGCGCTTCCGATTTCCTTCTCTGATGATAGATACTCGAGAGATTTTGAATTATAAATAAAAGAGAGCCTGTGAAAGCTCTAGCATCTAAGTGTGTAAAAAAAAACGGGATTCCATGCCTTTTTAATCGTTTACACTCAAATCTTAATGACATTGGTCCAAAATATACTCTTTTGGAATTTGTTCTCATGTTGAGAATTCTGCGAAAACCGGATTTGCATCTCAGTATCGTTTCCAACATAGCTATTGCTAATGCTTCTTGAAGCACCTCAACGTTTGATTCTAGACAAGTCTCCAACTGGCTACTGCGTAGTCGTTCCCGATGGCATGGTCCAATGGGCAAATCGAACGCTTGAGCAACATGTTGGAATGAAGATTATAAATACTCATTCATTTGCACCGGAGGTCGCTGCATGGATCAGCAGTCGACTCGAATATGCGAAAATTGCGTCGGACCCGTCCGAGAAACAAATCTATTTTAAAGATTGGGGATCCGTTCATCTGCAACCCCTGGACCCTCGAATCCTTGATGGTGACTGGCTCCTGAGCTTTACCACACTCAAACCGGTGAGTGATCGAGAGAGCCTTTTTTACGAGACCGTGTTTCAGGCCTGCCCGATCCCCATTTTTGTAGAGGATTTCTCGGCGGTCCATCGCTACATTCAGGACAGACTAGATTCAAAAAATTTGCGGAGCATTCTCGAGAACGACTACGACATGGTCCGGCGATTGGCTGATTTTGTAATAATTAAGGATGCCAATCAGGCGGCTCTGGAAATCATGAAATCGACCAAAGATGAGATCGTGGGTCGCCTCACCCGGACATTACGAGAGCCAACTTACCCGGCCTTTATCGATGAACTCGTCGCCATTTCCGAAGGCCGAACGCACCTGGAAATCGAGGCCCCTATTGATACAACTAACAAAAATCTGACTCAGACGCGCATTTATATCCGCTTCCCAGAAAACCCTGCACACTACACCAACATCTTCGTCACTATCGTTGATATCGATCCATATGTTGCAGAACGGCGCAGTCTCCAGGAACAGCGGCAACATGCCATGGAGGCCAGCCGTTCGAAAAGCGAACTCGTAGCCAACTTGAGCCACGAAATGCGTACCCCCCTCAATGGCATTATCGGGTTTGCAAACCTGCTTTCTCACCTAACCGTCGACGAGGAATATTCTGAGTTTGTGGCATCGATTCTGTCGTGCTCACAAAGCCTCCAGCATCTGATTAATGATGTGCTCGACTTCACCAAAAT
>JBCCBL010000010.1:0-22978 GCA_039034055.1 Verrucomicrobiota bacterium
CTCCACTCGGCGCATTGGTCGCCTCAAAAGTGAGCCGAGATTGGATACTGATCGTCCTCAGCACGCTCATTATTATCGACCTGTCCTCGACCTTGCTTCTTATTGAATTATCGCTATTCAGGATCGGAGTCATGGGCCTCATAATCGCAGGCTCCGCGCTCACGTTTTTTGCAATGCTGCGATGGCGTGAAAAGTTTGCTAGAGAAGAATCCGGAGAGGACAAATCTTTGGCCCCAAATGCCAGCCTTGAGAAAGCTTGACGCTTCTGCCAGAATAACAGCTTAGTTTATCGCTCCAAACTGCGATTCTAAATCGCCTGCAGCCCACTGTCCGCTACTCGATCCAGCCGGCCCAGCTTTATAGGCTTCAAATTCTGAGGGAGTAATCAAGTCCGCTGAATTTCCCCAGGAACGTCGAATATAGCTCAAAACTGCCGCGATATCACGATCTCGAATGACGCCTCCAAATGCTGGCATATTCCCATTGTATTCGTTTCCTAAGACTTCAATAGGACCGGCAAGACCGGCAATGAGAATCGCAGATGCCATTTCTTCAGATTGCGTAACCCATGGCGAACCAGCCAATGGCGGAAACGCTCCAACTTGCCCATTTCCGTCCGCCTGGTGGCATTGGGCACACTGCTGGGAATAGATGCGCTCTCCGCGCGACATGAGCCATTCCTCCGACTCATAATCAACTGTAGGACCCGATCCAGGCCCAGCTAATTGGAAATTAGGTGAGTAGGCATCCCAGCGAAAGTGACCAGATGCTTTCTCCAAATATAGACCTCCCCAAAAAATGAGCCCCGAAAAAAGAAAAAGGAGGAATATAGGCACTGGGGTGAACCCTTCACTCGGTTCCGACTTTTCACGCCCGAGTTGATCATGAACCGCATGCATCTCATCATCCCCGACCTTTGCGTGCTCAATGGTCGTCGTAGAAAATGGATGGGCTGTATTTTTGTCAGACATTTTCAAAATTCCTATTCCACCATCTTCGACTCGGGAAGCTCGTAATTAAATTTGAGGCTCAGAAGATAAGCGACCAGGGCTTCCGCCTCAAAACTAGGCACGATCTCATAGCCTTCCTCGGGGGCATACTTTGAAGTCGGATCAATCGCCAGAGCATCTGGCGAGCTTGCACCATTAATTGGCTGCTCCTCATAGAGATAAGCGAAGGGTGGCATTGTCGAACCCTCAATAATCATTTGAGGGCTGTAGAGGTGGAGGTGATGCCACTTGCCCCCATCTTGCGAGATCCCTCGGTCCCCGACGTTAAGCAGGTCCGGTCCCGTCCGCATGGTCCCTAAAAGAACGCGCTCCTGCAAAATGTAATCACGAGCCACCGACTGACGCTCCCCCCAACCACGTTCGTAGTCAGCACCAAATCCTTTTTCACGCACCTGTTGCGAATGGCAATACATGCAACCTTGCTCGATGTAAATTTGCTTTCCGCGCTGCGCGAGCCCCAGGGGTGCCTGTGGATACATCGGCTCCCCTACATTCAGAAGGCCTGGCACTTCAACAGTCTCACCGTCTTCTAAAGTCTTGAAATAAGCCGTACCCAGTATCTCATTCCCTTCATCATCAAGAAGGGTTGAAGTCGTGGGCTGCAGACCTCCGATCTGAATCTCCGAACTCACAATCAACCCGGTAAACGAGAATGCCAGGGCAAAGAAAATCCCGAAAAACAGCGTATAAAAATTCTTCATCATACCGCAAATCTCCGTTTATGCTCAGGCGTCCTGCGACAGAAGCGTAGGTCCCTTTTTCTCACTCGCGCCAAAGAAGCCGACCAACATCCAAGCGAAGTTAAGACCAAATGCGATATGTCCCACGGTGAGCATAACTCCAGAAACGGAGCGAGCCTGTAACCAGGGTATGGTATTTCTGACTGTTTCAATGAAAGTAATTTCTGGATTGTTCATTTCCAATCCCTGGATCCAACCCCCAATGCTCAGAGCGACTACCATCACCGTTATACCTACTGAACATGACCAAAAATGGATTTTAATGAGCGCTGCTGAAGGCCACTCCCGCTTCAACAAACGTGGCATCATGAAGTAAATACTTCCAAACATCACCATAGTGAAGAACGCATATACTCCGTGGTGAGCATGTCCTACCGTAAAGTGGGTGAAGTGGGTGATCTCATTGACATCGCGAATCGCCATCAAAGAACCGATCAAACTCGCCAGGGTGTAGGACATCGCACCGAAGACGATGAAACGAAGGGTCGGACTCGCCCAAACCTGCTTGAAACTCCCCACTACCGTCAGGTGATGATTGACCGCAGTGACAATTACCGGAATCACCATCATCACGGAGCCGACAATGCCTGCAGTGACCATCCACACTGGCAGAGGCCCGCCAATCAAATGGTGGACACCCGCCCAATTATAAAACAAGGCCAAAGACCAAAACCCGAGCACTGATAAATAGTAGCTATGTATGGGCTTACCGAGCACTTTCGGAATAAAATAGTAAGCTGCAGCGAGACCGATGGGTGAGAGCCACAGCCCCAAAACATTGTGCGCAAACCACCAATTGGTGAGGCTCTGAGTCACTCCACGAGCGGGGAAATAAAGAATCATAATCTGAGCGATCATGTAAAGCCATGGTAGCCAGAAAATCGCTGCTAGGATATACCACTGCGAGACGTAGACAAAATGCTGACGGCGATGAACAAACACCTGCACGCCCCAGACCGCAATACACACATAAGCAATCGCGATCAGTGGAGCGACATACTTCGGCATTTCCAACCACTCAACGCTGGTTGATTGACCCGCCAAAATTCCGATGACTCCGACAAACACACCGACATTCCAAAAGGCACCCGCTACATACAAAAGCCCTCCGTGCATCATCGGCACTTTGCTGAGACGAGCCATTAGCCATAGGATCACCGCAAATGCGGCATTGTTTGACCAACCGAAAGCCACGGAATTCAAATGCGCAGCGCGGACCCGTCCGAAAGTGAGCCATTCGACATTGCCGAGGAAGGTAGGAGAATGAGCTTTGAATGCGGTGATAAGCGCGAATACCGTACCGATCAGCAACCAAGCACAAGCCGTTGAAATAAAGAGGATCGCTGGACCGCGCACAGATTTATCGATCTGCGCAAGGGTCACTCGCTCTTTTGGAAGCGGGCTGGTAATGGGCTCATCTGGAGATGGCGCTGTGACTACAGTGCTCATGAATAAATTTTAATCAGATATGATCGGTTGGCGCTCGCCTGGTCGGGAAGGCATCCTGCTCGAGGCCTTCTGGCTCTTCATCGTCGAATATGGATTTGGATTGCTCTTCAAAGTGCTGGAGGTGTCCTCGCTTCGCAGCCCAAGTGAGGGCAAAAATCGCAATCACAAAGAAAATTCCTGCGACAAAAAATAAAAACAGTAAATAACCGACCCAGCCCATCGTTAGTTATTGCGGAGGTGTTTGAAGTTTAGCCGCAGTAAGATCCATGGCGTCCGAAACCGGAATCTTGAAAATTCGAGCATTCGGATCGATGACCTTCACCTCGTTTAGTTTTTCCTGATCGGCTGCGGTATTTTCCTCAAGAGTGGCTTCGCGCATTGCCACAATGTTGCCCTCGACGGGTTCGCGATCCTTCGGGATGTAGGTGATCGCGAGGATGATGAAGAAAAGTAGCATCGACCCGACAATTCCCATAATTGAGAAGAGCTTCTTGGCGCTCGGCGGGTCTTCAGAATGATGATCGTTCATGGGAAACCTTCTTTCTATTCGTGGAAATGAACCGATTCCAAAATTCGGGGATCACGGATCGGGATAATTTCCCGTTTCTTCATACTTTGGAAAAATCCCCAAAACATAAAACCACCCATACCGACAATGGAGGCGACATCAAACAAGCTCACGCTAAACTGACGGATCTGATAGCCCAATACACTGCCATAGTCGTAAATCTTTCCGGGGACTATGTTGAAGTAAAGATCACACATATGTCCAAACAGTAGAATCCACAGCGCGGCAAACACGAGCGCTTTGACCCGAATCTTCGAGTTGTAGAAAAGGAGATAGAGGAACGGGCCAAAGAAGTGACCAAACATCAGCCCCATACTTACCCACCACCATGAGTTTTTCTCTCCAGACTCATTGATCTCACGTATATTATACCAGAACGTCTCTTCTGGAATATTGGCCATATAAATAAGGAAATATTGGGAAAAGGTAATATAAGCCCAAAAGATGGTAAATGCCAGGCACAGACACCCGAGCAGGTAGCGGTGGCCCTGGTTGAGAATGCCTTTTAGGTATCCGTAGCTCGCCAACCATACCACGATAAGCACGGTTATCGCCAGGGCGGCTCTCATGCTTCCGGCAAAAAACCAAACCCCATACATCGTTGAAAACCAGTGAAATTCTAGCGCTTTGAACCAGTCAAATGCAGCAAAGGTCGTTGCTAGCGCACCGAGAAACAAACCGGGCCCCGCAAGCTTGCGGCTGAACGAGGTCCACTTCGCATCTCCATCTTTGTCCTGAGTGAAGGAAAAACGCCGAAAACACTCGGCCAGCCCAATCCACACCGCGAAATAAACGATCGTGCGGACGACGAACCAGTTCTTTTCAAGATAAATGGCTTTCGCCTCATAAATAAGATCTCCCTCAACATAATCTGGATTCATCCATTTCCACAAAATCGTGTAGTCCTGCCCAAGAAACGGGAGAATTAAAAGTGGGAGGAAAAGAATTCCCAGAGACTTGAAGCCTCCCATGAAATGCTCCAATTGCCGGCGTACGATGACTGGCCAGCCTGCATCGAAGGTGTGCCAGATCATGGTGAGAAACAGCATACCCACCAAAACTGAGAGCCAGAAAGCAATGCCCAGTAAGTAGCTTAGGAGGTTTCTTGGCTCATGATCTTGCAAGCCAAAGAAAATTCCGACGAAGGCGATGGCGATCCCGATAACACCAATTGCGAGGCTCAGGCCCGAGTATTTTTTTGATATCGCTTCCGCGTTCATAGATTCAATTTCGCTTTCAATTCCGGAGTAAGCTCGGCCTCGGTAGTATAGTAGGCTTGTTGAAGAGCCCTAACATAAGCAACCACTGCCCAACTCTCCTCGGCATTCAATTTGTCCCCATAACCCATCATCGTGTTTTTGCCATGACGGACCGTATTGAAAATCTCCCCGTGTGGCATTTGGCGATACAAGTCTGAGTGGAAATTCGCAGCTGCGGCTATACCATAGTTGGAAGTAATACCCTTACCATCTCCGGCGGCCCCATGGCACACCTGACAGTAAACATCATATTTCACTTGCCCCAGTTCGATCAAAGTCCGGTCGACCGATGTGGGGAACTCGGAAAGCCAATCTCCAGACGAGTTTTTACCGGAATACATTTCAGGATTTTCAATCGCTTCATTACGGTAATCTGATGTGAAAACTGCTTCCGAATTCAAAGCGTCTCCACGTTTGATGGTTCCTGCCGGTGCGAGACGATCTGCACGACCATCAGCAAAAAAGGCACTTTCACCCTGAGGGTGATACTTCGCCTGGAAATCCATGTCTGGGAAGATCATGATCTGCTCACGCTCGGTCAAAGATCCCCGGAATCCCGCAAAGGAAACCACAAGTATAATGACGAAAGCCAGTATGGATAGATAAATTCTCATCTGCCTACAGGGTCTTGATTAAAGTGATCTCTTTCGCTCCGAGATCTTCGAGAAATTTCTGGGTTTCTACAGGATCAAACTTCGGGTCTTTGGCCTCGATACAGATCGCGAAAGTATCATCCGTGCATTTTATAAACTCTTTGTAATTGAAAAGAGGACTGTAGTGCTGCGGGAGACGATTTAGGGCAAACATCCCAAACAGCGTTCCGAATGCCGAAAGGAGAATCGTCGACTCATAGGCAATTGGAAATGGGTAAATGGGGCTGTAAAATGGCTTCCCTCCAACGATTAGCGGGTAATCAAAAGAATTCATAAACCACACCATCAAATTTCCCATAGTGAATCCGGTAATTCCTCCCAAAATCGTGAAGACCCCCACTAAAGAGCGCCTCTGACCACTCACCTTATCCAAACCATGGACTGGGTATGGGGTATAGGAATCCCATTTTTTAAAACCCGCTTTGTTGGTTTTATCGCAAGCCTCGAAAATCTCTGGGGCCGAGTGAAAAGTCCCTATCGCTCCAAAAACCTCTTCGGGAAGTAATTCGCTATCAGCCATGATTAATGATCCTTTCCTTCTCCTTCGTGCCCGTGATGGTCATGGGGGTCACCAGCCGGCATGTACATTTTCACTTCCGAAATCGCGATCAGCGGTAGGAAGCGGACGAACAATAAAAACAGCACCGAAAACACCCCAAAAGTGCCAAAGTAGGTGAAAATATCCGTCGCAGTTGGTGAATAGTATCCCCAAGAAGACGGCAGGAAGTCATTCGCCAAAGAGGTCACAGTGATGACAAAGCGCTCAAACCACATCCCTACATTCACAAAAATTGACAGCACCCAGACTAAAGCATGATTCTCTCGTATTGCCTTAAACCAGAAAAATTGCGGCGTAATGACATTGCAACTTATCATGATCCAATAAGCCCACCAATACTGGCCAAAGGCACGATTCACAAAGGCGAAAGCCTCATAGGGGTTAGCTCCATACCAGGCGATGAAGAACTCCATCGAGTAGGCATACCCGACCATTGTTCCGGTCGCTAAAGTGATCTTACACATGTTATCGATGTGATTCTGTGTAATCAAATCATGTAGCCCATACACGGCTCTCAGCGGAAGCATCAGGGTAAGCACCATCCCAAAGCCCGAGAAAATCGCACCCGCGATGAAGTATGGCGGGAAGATCGTCGTGTGCCAGCCAGGTAAAACCGATGCCGCAAAGTCAAAAGATACAATGGTGTGAACCGAAAGAACGAGCGGAGTACAAAGCCCGGCCAAGAGGAGGTAGGCCATTTCGAAATTACGCCAGTGATTCGTTGAGCCATTCCAACCCATACCGCATATGCCATAAAAATACTTGCGGAAGGTATAAACAGCTTTCTGGTATTTGCGCTCCAGATCAGTCTTCGCATTCGCGAGGTGCATCTTATAAGTCTGCTCAACGCGGTCGCGAATCGTCGCAATGTCTGGAATCATTCCCATCAGCCAAAACAGCGTAGAAACTGTGGCATAGGTCGATACCGCAAACACGTCCCACTCCAAGGGACTCCGGAATTGCGGCCAGATCCAATTCGAATTTGGAAGCGGGAACAGCCAGTATGCAAACCACACTCGACCGACGTGGAAAAGCGGGAAAATACCCGCACAGACCACCGCAAAAATGGTCATCGCTTCAGCCGCACGATTAATTGAGGTCCGCCATTTTTGACGGAGCAGGCAAAGGACCGCCGAGATCAAAGTTCCCGCATGGCCGATACCGACCCAAAATACGAAATTCACAATCGCCCAACCCCAATTGACTGGATTATTCAGGCCCCAGACACCCGTTCCGGTGGATACCAAATGAGTCAAACCCATCAAGGTGAAGCTTGCCATAAGACAAGCGACGGTAAAACACATCCACCACCAGCGTGGTGTTTTGGATTCGACAATACTACAGACAATATCAGTGACCCAATGAAGGCTCCGATTATTTTCTACCAGATCGGGCCGCGGATAATTCTCCGCAGGTTTTACCTTCGTGAGGATCTCTGGTTTTTCTTCAGTTTCAGATGCAACGGCCATGGCTAGACAAATTAATGAGCAGGATGGTGATCGTGATCGTGTTTGTGGTCATGACCAGGGTCATCATGTTTCCCATGGCCGGCGTGATCACCACCATGATCCGCATGCCCGTAACGGTTCTTGTAATCCTTGAGCGAATACGGCTTCGCGTACGCTCCCGGCATATCCGGGTTCGGATTGCGTAGCTTCGCAAGGTAGGTTGTGCGCGGACGCGCATTTAGATAACCGAGCAATGAGTAATCGCGCTTACTGCGTTTCGCTTGAGAAACGCGAGTTGTCGGATCTGCAATGTCTCCAAATTCAACTCCGCCAACCGGACAAACACTCTGGCAAGCCACTCGAATCGCCCCATCTCTCACCTTAATGTCCGCAGAATTGCGCGCCCGGCTCTTCTGCCTGATCTTCGCTTCCTGGATTCGCTGGACGCAGTAAGTGCACTTTTCCATGACACCACGCATCCGCACCGTCACGTTCGGATTCGCGCGCATTTTGATGAGTTCCCCATTGGGTTGATCCAAATTCTGCTTGCCCAGAGGTCCTTTGTAAAATTCGCCAACCATACGCTTGTTCCAATCAAAGAAATTGAAACGACGCACTTTATAAGGACAATTATTCGCACAGTAACGCGTGCCCACGCAACGATTGTAAGCCATCACGTTCAGGCCTTGATCGTCGTGAACCGTAGCGTTGACTGGGCAGACCTGTTCACACGGCGCCAATTCACAGTGCTGGCAAGAAATGCCCATGAAGCTCACTTGAACATCCTCTGGAACCCCATCGTGCCATCCATCCATTGAACTGCCGTGATCAGCACTCGCACTATGATGGATGTGAGGATCCGTATCGACATCTCCCGCAAAATAGCGATCCAAGCGCACCCAATGCATCTCGCGACCGCGCAGGACTTGGTCTTTACCGACGATCGGAATGTTATTTTCGCTCTGACACGCAATGACACAAGCATTACAGCCAGTACAGACATTCAAATCGATTGTCATTCCCCACTGCTGCGGATAAGTAAATTCTGGAGTCTTATAAAGCGACCCACCTCGCGGAATCTTGGTTGCTTTAAACTCAATAGATTCGTTTTTGGCCGCCCCGTAGACCGGCGGGGAGTGCGATTCAATACCCATCTGAGTCGCGAAGTCTGGAGTCTTCTTGAAATACTCGGTGGTTGCTTCACGAAGAATCGCACGGCCTTCCATCGACCAGTGCTCTTGGGTATTCGCCAAGATGTAGACATCTTCGGTCATCTTGATCTGCACTTCCGTGACGACCGAAGCTTGCGATGGTTGCACTGAGTAAAAGTCAAAACCCGTTCCCTGCCCAACGGGACCAACGACCCGGCGTCCATAACCCAGGGGCAAAATTACGCTGTAATTAGAAAGGCCCGGCAAAACATACACAGGCGCCTTAATGGTCCGCCCATCAACCGTGAGTTCGGCGACCGGAGCTTCCTGTTTGCCTCGCTTAAATTTCGCGTTGTCCACGTTCGTCCGGAATTTACCCCAGGATTGCATGAGTCCCGAGCCGGGCAAAATTTGAATCCCGTCACGCTCTTCTAATTCTTTTGCCAGACGAGGGCTGATCGAGATCGCGTTGTCCCAAGTGAGCTTGGTCATGGAGTCGGGACACTCGTGCAACCAACCATTGTTGGCGAAGCGTCCATCAAACATTTGAGCGCTCGGAGTGAACACCGCCTCGAGAGATTCACCGGTCAAAACCGGGGCATCTAGAATTGCACGGGCAGTGGGAATGAGCTTGTCTGCAGAAATACTCAACTTGGCCTTTGGATACTCGCTCCCTTTCAATATACCTTCAGCCAGGAATAGTTTGAAAGCTTTCGCCTTATCTCCACTGGAGATGCCATCGATCGTCGACTGCACCTGATTGTAGCCGTTTAGGTCGGTCTCGCCGGCGAGCGCAGCGAGAAGCTCTAAGGCGGTAAAAGTGTCGAAAAGCTGCTCGATCATTGGCTGAACCGGCACCACTGTTCCGTCGTTCGCACGACCGTCGCCCCAAGCTTCCAAATAATGAGTTTCCGCGATACAGGTTGTCGCTAGCTCAGTGGTTTCAGAAGAATAATAGGAAAGCGCTGTGATTGTCTCCGCCGATTTGACGGCCTCTGCAAAGCCAGTTCCAGCCGGTGTATCATAGACCGGATTACCCTCTAGCACGATGAGATGCTTGATACTTCCATCGTTGAGACCGGACACGATGCCGTCTAAACCATGAGTGCTTAATGGAGCCTGGCTTTCGACGTAACTCACCAGCTTACCTTCGGCTTGCAAAACCGCGTTCATCGCTGCGGTCAAAACGTGGACCTCCTCGGGCAGGCAAGCACCGGCTAAAACAATCGAAGATCCTCGATTATCAAAAAGATCCTGGGCACAAATATCGATCCATTCAGGATTCACTTTAAGGGCAGAACCTTTGGATCTTAGGACTCCAACCAGCTCGGATCCGAAATGGGCAAGTTCAAAAACCTTTGCCGCAATCAGCGCTGCCAAAGCCGGAATTTGCGATTGACCAATCCGCAATCGATGGTCTGCCATCCCACCGGTAAGTGTGAAGTCAGGCTCCGCCACATACAGGCGATTCATCTTTTTCGCCTCTTCGGGGGTGTCTACCCGGCGACCGTCCGCAAATCCACGAGTTAGCGACAAGCTGCCAGGCTCTCCACTTACAAAATCGTTAGCGAACGATAACACCCGCTTTGCCTTTGAGAGCTTGTAAATCGGTTTTACGGGTTTGCCCACATACTTCGAAAGGGCACGCTCGGAAGTAGTGCGGTCGGCTGCCTCATATTCCAATACCGCTAAGTTCGGGCACTGCTCCTTTAGCTTCGAGACAAGGCGGCGTTTCGTGGGAGAAGCGTTCTGGCGAGTAATTAAAGCATAGCCGGAACCCCCTACCGAGGACATTGCCTGCGACGTAGCTTTGAAGGAGTCAATTACGCCTGCCCGCGTGGCACTGCCTCCGTTTACCGTCGAAGTTGTCAAACGCTCCGGATCATACATCTCAAGGATACTAGCTTGGGCGTGTGAACCGGTGGCTCCGCCATACGGCAAAAAGCTTGGATTTCCCTCGATCTTGACCGGCCTTGATCCATAGGTCTCAACAATGAGCGGTGTCGATTCGCCAGCCATCTCAAAGGAGCTTGAGTAGTAAGCGGGAATTCCAACCGGTGTATATTCCGGCTGTTTTGAATAAGGAAGGATATGACGCCGTGGTTTGCGGCAACCGGCCATCCCAAGGCCAGCCAGTCCGAAAGACGCAGACATCAATTTGAGGAAGTTTCTGCGATCAACCCCTTCAATTTCTGAAGCACCGTCAGGAAACTCACGCTCAAGCCACTCTTTGAATTCAGGAGTCTCGGCGCGCTCTTCCAAGCTCTTCCAGTAGCGTGGACCTACCAATTGACCTTCAGCAGGTTTAGGATGTGAGAAAATTTTCTTACTCATCGGTGACAGCCTGAGCAGCTCAGTGGAGGGTTAACGTTCCATTTTTCAACGAGTTCCTTACCTTGCTCGAGTTGTTCCGCTTCGCTTCCCGCCGTCCAAGCTAAGTTGGTTACCTCATCGACAGGGCGGATAAAGCGTTCAGGTTCGCGGTGACACTCTAAACAAAAAGCCATCGAGTGGGACTCCGCGTGAGAGACCACTTCCATCTCATCGACTCGACCGTGGCAATGCACGCAACTGATTCCCCGGTTTACATGAACCGCATGATTGAAATATACATAACCCGGCGTCTTGTGAATCTGCACCCATTCCACCGGCTCTCCAGAAGCATAACTATTACGAATCGGTGCCAACTTCGGACTATCTGTCTTCACTATGCTGTGGCAATTCATGCAAGTGTTCGTCGAAGGAACATTCGAATGTGCAGCCTTATCTACGTCCTGGTGGCAATACAAACAGTCCAACCCGAGTTGATTGACGTGCAAGCTATGGTCGAAAGCAACCGGCTGAGTCGGAGCATATCCCACCCTCGAATACTTGGGAGTGAAATAATAGGTGATCCCCGCAATGATTGAAGTCACCGTTAGGAGCACCCCAATAATTACCTTGAGCGGTACTATGTTAACCCATCTTGGAAAGATATTCGCCATGGTCAAAATTGATCTCGATCTGGTGCAGACAGATGAGACCAAACACTATAAATATGAGAAAAGAAAAAGTCGTACGGTGAACTGATCGGACAGAATCCGGTAAACTGATGCATATTTTTTGAGAATTTGCTATCAGTGCCCATAAGAGAAGGCGCTATCCGAGCAGATAAAAGCAAGGCTAATTCTAAAGATAAGAGCATTTCGGCAGATAAGTCAGTCTTGGTTGTTACCAATAAGCGGCGGATAGTTAGGTAAAATAAATTCTGAACTCAATGGTTATTTTTACATTTTGATACATCTTTTATAAATGAGACAGAGTCTCACATTTTTACTAATTAAGGCTATTTCCGATACTGATAGTACATACGAAACTGCAGCCCCTTGAAAATCAGATCCGATTCCCCAAGTAGTTGGTCTTGATATATTAGCGCACTGCGCGCCAACTCACCCAGAAGCTAGATCCGAGCATCAAAACCGCTGCCACGACCGGATGCAACCAGCCCATCGCTGCGAGCCCAATACCGATTGAATTGTATCCAGCAGAGAAATACAGATTCTGATGAATTGTCCTTAAAGTCTCTCGCGAAAGACGGATCGCATCCGGCAATACACTCAGACGATCACTGACCAAAATTCCACTTCCCACCGCTTGAGTGAGTGGCGTGCCGGAGGCCATCGACAGTGAAGCCGCGGCAGCATGCATCCCCGGCGCATCATTGATTCCGTCTCCGATAAGCACCGGGCTTAGCCCACCATTTGCAGCCCGCTCCACAAAATCTGCCTTGGTCATCGCAGTAAGACCTCCATGAAGACGTGCCGCCCCAATGCCGTTACCCCACACGGGCTCCGGATCACCCGTCAGGATCGTCGAGCGGATACCCATTGCATCTAGAGAAGAGAGGGTGTTCAGGGCATCTTCTCGTAGGATCTCACGGACTATGAATAGGGCCAATATCTGCCCATCAATGGCCAATGCCACCCGCTTGCCCTCTGGTAAATTTCCAATCGCCAAGGTCTCAGAGACTTCAAGTCCCGACTTCAAAAGGGTTGCCATCACACCAATCCGCACTTCGTGCACCCCCTTCTGCCCAAGCCGAACCCGGGCCCGCACACCGGTCCCCGCGTTCCACTCTGGTTCACTCAATTGCCAATCACTACGGGAAGTTCCCAAAGGCGCCAGGGTAGCCGCAATGGGGTGATCAAAAGCACCCTCTACCGTGGCCAGTAGATCCAACAATACAGATTCCGACCAGTCTGCGTTCATCGCAAAACGAGTCTCCAAAACCTCCGAACGCTTCTCAGTGAGGGTTCCCGTTTTATCCCAAAAAATCTCGCGGGTGCTCCCCAAAGCATCCAGTAAGCGCACATCGCGCGATATGACTCCCACACCGGCCAAGCGTACGAGCCCTCGCCAAACCGCGATTGGAGTCGCTAGACCCAGAGCACAAGGACACGCCACTAAGAGTACCGCCATTGCATTGAATAAGCATTCAGCCCACCCAGCTATTAAGCTCCAGGTCACTCCTGTAAGCAAACTGACGATCAGGACAAACGGAAGAAAACGTCGGGTCAGCCTATCAGTCCATTTTTCAATCTGCGAAGAAGATTCAAAGGCCCGTTTGAGAGAAGCGAATATCGAATCTAGCTCGCGACTCCCACCAGCACGCTCGACCTTGACTCCCAGATTGCCGCTACGCAGCCAAGAGCCCGCTTTCACGGCTTCTCCATAGCCGATATACCGCGGCTCCGGCTCTCCGTTGATCACCGATGTATCCACCCAACCATTGCCCGATTCGACGATGCCATCTACCGTAATTTGCTCACCAGCCTCAACCCGCACCTGAGAACCCGCGACGACTTCATCGACCGGAACCCGCTGCAGTCCACCATGCTCATCAACTAAGGTGCAAAAATGAAACGCCTGCTCTGCCTGCGCTACCTCCTGAGCAATTTTTTCCCGCGTCCGCTTACCAATCCGTTTACCTACTGTGTAAATCGCCAAAACAATTGCGACCACTTCGTAGTAAACATCGCCCACACCGGTAAAAGTCGCAATCGCCGAAGCAACAAATCCTCCCAGAGCAGTTACTAAAAACAAACCCTCAACCGAAAGCCGCTTGGCTCTCAAATTCTCAACAAAATTCCTCAGCAGAGGTCCACCCAGAGAAACCGCGACGATAAACGCCGAAGCCGCCAACCAACCATGCAGCATCCAATAGGGTTTTGAATACAATTCCGGGGGCGTCAGATTAACCGCCAACCCCCAAACCATACTCTGCCCCCCGATCACCGCGGCGAATATCAAAGTCTCCAAACCAGCCTCATCATCAGGCTGCCCATCCACCGCACAACACGCCGAACACTGCGCGGTCGAATTCTCTGATAATGGTTCACGTGCTCCCGATGAAGAGTTGGCAGACATACACTATAGATGCGGTCGATCCCTCGTTGATTCAAGCCTCCAGCGACTATTATTGTACCGTTTTCAGCAAAGATGAAACATCTCCATGTTTCCGAAACAGAATTATAATCCGGTCTTTACTTCACAAAAGTCAGGCCCACTGTCTCGGGGTCACCACTTACTCACAACGAACAGCGACGTGACCATGCATACGCCTCATCCTGAAGGCACTATGAATCGGTTCCGCTGAATAATAAGACCCTTTCCCAGAATTCTATGGACCACGCCCTCGTTCTTGGCGCTGATACTCGATTTGGACAATCCATCTGCCGGCGCCTCACTACACTCGGTTTCCGCGTTTTCGCTCTCGCTCGAGATTTCGACAACAATCCCTGGGAACATCCTGACTTCATAAAGCTCCCGGTCGATCTCACCGACACCGCCGCAATCGCTCAACAAATCGATGAAATTCACGGAGCCGGAGGCCTCTTCACACTCGTCGTAAACGCCGTCCACTACTTACCCAGTCAGTCCGAATTTGAAAATATGCCACTCGGCGAACTGGAGGCGACCCTCCGCCTTCACCTCAATCTCCCGATCATCACCGCCCGGTTGACCCTCTCCGACCTCTCCCAAAGTCACGGAAACTTTGTTCACATCGTCCCATCGTCCCCTGTGGGCTCGACATCCGCCGTTTCTGTTTTGGCTGCCCAAGAACCACTCAAAGCAGCCCTCAATGCCCTACAAAACGAACGCCACCACACCGGCCTCCGCATCACCCATATCTATCCGTATTTCCTAGGCACCACCAAGGTCAAAGAAAACGACGATGAAGCGGAAACCGTAAAAGTGGGAATCGACTCCCAATCCCGGCTCGATCCTGAATCAGTCTCAGATGTCATTGAAGCACTCATTACCGGACGCGAGGGCAACTTCGCCACCGAAATTCACATCCGACCACGTACCCCTCGCGATGCCTCTCCCCTAGCTCGGACCCACGTGAAGCCCAGTGGGTATGCAGCCATCAAACTACCCCCGAGCGAAAAAGCAGCCCCCGATCAGGAACTCATTCCAACTGCAAAACCGATCGACCCCATTGATGCAAAAAATCGCCCGGTCACCTATGCCGATGTCATCGATTCCTACGACGAAGAAGCCGAAGAGGAATTCGAGCGACGTATTTCAGGCGTCTCTGAAACAGACCCCGAAGATGAAGATTTTGAACTGGTAGACAGCGAAGAACCGGAAACTGAGCCACTGGCAACACCGCGTTCCCGAGAAAGACGCAAGAAAGACAAAAAGCGCCCCGAGCCGAAAGTGCGCGAAGACTCCAATGAAAAAAGCGGTGCTGACGACAAATCCATCAGCGCAAAAACCCTACGCAATCGCGAACGCCGTCGGAAATGGAAGGAGCGCAAAGCCAGGGAACGCGCCGAAGCCCGAGAAAAGGAGAATCAAATCGAGGCAGATGCCTCTAGCGAGTCAAGCGAACCCCAAGCATCCGCTGCAAACAGCCGCGACGCCTCGGTCGAGCACACCATGCAAGGACATGCCGCCGCAATTGCCGCAGCGAAATCCAGCTCTGAACCCATCACCGATAACGAAGCGCCCAACGATAAACCCACTGCGAAGAAAACGCCCCGCAAAAAAGCCGCCGCAAAGAAAAAGCGCGCTGCCGCAAAGAAGGCAGTGCAGGACAGCCCAACCCAAGATTTAGAAGAAAAAGCAGCCCCTAAAAAACGCAGCACCGCCAAGAAAACCCCCGCGAAAAAGAAAACCTCTGCAGCCAAGAAAGCACCTGCTAAAAAGAAACGCGCCCCCGCAAAAAAGGCCCCAAATTCTAAGAGCGAATCTCCCTAAATACCTAGAATAACAAGATCCATATCCCCAATATCCATCACCTAAAATAAGGGACTGAGCTAAATTTGTTGACAGTTTTGATGTCCAGAAAGTGTCCATTGCTTCTGGGTTTTCGTGATGCCCACCCGGTATGGTAAGGTGGCAATCCGGGAGCTTTTAGAGCGACCTTAGCTCAGGAAATTGCAACCTGATCGCATAAGAGGGCGCGACGGATTTGGCCTACCGAGGCTGGATAGCTTAGGTGAACGTCCCAGGCGTCCAACTCACTCCGCAAGGGTCGCAGACCTGGCCAGAGAGCCATCCACTGGACCTGTGTTTGATTCATAACCCGCATGTGCAGCCTGCACAACGTCGAGACATAACCGGGGTCAAAAGGACGAATGGCCGCGATGGCCCAATCGAAACGCGTGCCCCGAACCAAGCGCTCCTGGGCTGCCATCACTGAGGTCGTCGATTCAACTTCTGCACCCCCGCTGAGCGAGCGCGCAATTGAACTGATGTCTTGAATCTGGCGCGGGTGTCCGCCAATTACGAGAATTCTCGAGATATCGGCGTCCAGTTGCGAATCGGCGCGTTTACTCGTGCCAGATCGACCTTCCATTTCCGAGAATGGTATTCTCGTTTCGCGGAGTGCTCTGAAAAAACTAGAACTCATAGCAGGCCCTTCCCTTACGGTCGGGCAACACCGGTTTTTACGCACGGTGTTTCGATTCGAAAATTATTAGCAAACAGCGGAAAATGCTGCCAATATTTCAACAAGAGAACGCATGGTTCGTGCTGGAACAAAGCATGTCCACACACATTCGATCACTCTCCTTGGGGTCCCTCTCAATCCTACTTTCCGTTTCGCTGAGCGGCCAAAGTGCCCAAATCGAGCCTCTGGACGGGCCTCCCTACTCAGCGTCCGCTTCCGTCTCCCCGAACCTTGGCAAAATATTTACGGGCACCTACACGGCTGCCGGAAGTTCTCGCAAAATTCAGGCGATGAAGGCTCTCGCCGCAATGGAGCAAGATCTGGTGGGAGTTGGGCTCGACCTGACCGATGTGATTAATATCCGCGGCTATCTCAAAGTTTCCGGGACCGATCCCGAGGAGAACGCCACAGCCATGTCAGAGTGGAATGAAGCCTTCACGCCTGCTTTTGCCGAAAACACCATGGCCCCCACCCGAACCACGTTCGGAGTCACGACCCTGGAAGATCCAGATGCCCTGATTGCTGTGGAAGCCGTTTTGGCGATTGATAAAGACATTTCTGGAAATCTGGTCGAGCATCCCGCGAATTCGCGCGTGATGCTCCCGAAGGGCTCATTCAACCTGAGCTATGTGAAACCTTTCACTGCAATGGCACTGACCTCGGGAATCCTCGCGGGCGCTGATTCAGATGGTTCCATGGGTTCAATGGCCCGGCAAACCGGTAATGCCCTGGAGAAGCTCGAGGCTGCACTCGGGAGTTGGGGCCTGAGTGCTGCTGATGTCGTCTATATACGCTCACTCTTATCTCCACCCCTCGCTGAAGGCTCAGAGGAAAAACCGGAAGTGGATGTCGCCGGCTACCAAGAAGCCTTCTCTGAGTTCTGGAAATCTCAGCACCTACCCGCCCCGCCAACATCCTTCCTTGCTGCCCCAGGATTCAACACATCAGGGCGTCTTGTCGAAATAGAATTCTACGCCGCGTTTCCCGATGGCGCAACCGCCCAATTCGCCACTCTGGAAGATGCCGAGGCCAGTCCGCTCTTTCGACGAGAAGGGACCCCAACGAGTTTCCTAAATCGAAGCGCGATCATCGCCCGCGATGCCACCATGGTCTGGTTTGCTGGCGTCATCGACCAAGATCGCAACAACATCCACGGTCAAGCCGTAGAATCGCTCCTCAACTTACAGGAGCGTATGATCACTGCCGGGGTGAGCTTCCCGAACATCGTGCAACTTCGTGCTTACTTGCAGATCGAAAATGGCTTTCGTACCGATTTCGGAGACTGGAATACCGCTTACAAGCGCTTCTTTAATGCCCCATCAGTGAATCCTGAAAAACCAGTCCGCACGGCATTCCCCGTCAAAAGCATCCCAGGATCGGCTGTCATTGAAATCGAAGCGATTGGCGTGAAGTGATTACCGGAAATGCCGGAACCAGAAAGGCGCAGGTGGATAGCTCAGAAAATTCTGAGAAATTGCGGCCGATTGCACCGATGTGCATGAGATGCGCTCCTCCCAGAAGCTGTATCGTTTCCTAAGAACCTGCTAAATATCATAACCATGAATGCTGATCTGACTAAAGACTCCTCGGAGCCGTCTCCTGAAGAGGAAAATAGACCGACACCTCCGATATATTCACCCAATTCGATTCCAACTGATGGCGAAATTCCAGGCAATATCGTCGCCGGGATGATCGGAGGCGTGTTATCTTCCATCGTTGCCGCTATCGTATGGGCGACGATTTCTGTTGTCACCGGATTCCAGATTGGATGGGCCGCCATCGGAGTCGGCTTCCTAGTCGCATATATTGTAAGGATCTGGGGTAAGGGTAACACCGTCGCTTTTGGAGTGATCGGCGCCGTCTTTGCCTTATTGGGCTGCGTCCTCGGAAATGTCCTGACCATTATCGGGTTCGTTGCACAGGAGTATGAAGTCGGAATCATGGAAGCCCTTATCTCATTTGACTACGCCTTCTTACCGGAACTCATGATCGAGACCGCGGCTCCGATGGATTTCCTGTTCTACGCCCTTGCTCTGTATTCAGGATACAAATACTCTATAGGAGACGCAGGAGAATCTGAAGAAGAGCCCGAAGTGGCGTAAGCTTAAGTCGGCTCGCACGGCCAGTCTACACATGCCCTTGTCAGGCTCCATTCAAGAGCGCTGCGTGATCGATGGTGGCTAAGCGCTCTTGTTTGGTACCTAACTTAGGGATACAATCAATGAGGGCTTTGGTATAGGGATGCTGAGGGTTTCTCAGAACATCCTCCGTCTTTCCAGACTCTACAATATTCCCCCGAAACATCACCACCAATCGATCGGCAAATCCATCGACAATCCCAAAGTTGTGGGTGATCAAAATAATGGACATATCGAGTCGGCTTTTCAATTCCGCCATGAGGTCCAGGATCTGAGCTTGAATCGTCACGTCGAGGGCAGTTGTCGGCTCGTCAGCAATCAATATTTTCGGCTCACAGACAAGGGCCATCGCGATCATCACCCGCTGTTTCATCCCTCCACTCATCTGGTGGGGGTAGTCGCGATATCGCTTCGCCGCATCCCGGATACCTACGAGGTCAAGAGTTTCAATGATCTTAGCTGAGACATCTTTCACATCAGGTCGGTGCAACTTGATAACCTCGCCGATTTGATCGCTCACCCGCATATACGGATTGAGAGAGCTTGAAGGTTCTTGGAAAATATAAGCAATCTCCTTCCCACGAATTGAGCGTAAATCGCTTTTGCTCAGATGAAGCATATTTTGTCCGTTGAATTCGATCTTTCCCTCGATCTCACAGGAAGGTGCGGCTGGGAGCAGCTTCGTGATGGCCATTGCCGATACACTTTTACCCGAGCCGCTCTCTCCGACGACAGCCAAGGTCTCACCTTTATTTAATTCATAATTAATGCCTTTGACGGCTTCGTTGACGCGATCTCGATCCCTAAAACGTATGCGCAAATCTTCGATTTTCAGAAGGGCCTCTGGTGATGCTGTATCCATTACGTTGATTCCTCTGTTTCAGCTTCGAGTTCGTTTCTCTTCTGAGCTAGGAACTCTTCGGACATGTGAATATGATCCTCGCAGAAAGCGTACCCACCATCATAGCGAAATGCGAGATCTGGGTGAGAGATATTGGTTCTGCCACAGATTACGCAGGTGTGCATTGGCACCTCGGCTTCAGCAGCGCGCTTTTTCTTCCACTGATTGGAACGTGCCTGAGCCTTCACCTCACCAAAAACGTCACGTCCAAAGAATAGCCCCAGGAGCGCCACCGCCGCTAAGACTTCGAGTTTTTGGAAGCTTGGACCGGCAATCAAAACATAGGCAAAAATCCCCCAATTAAGCCAAGCCAACCATTTTACCTTAACCGGGATAACAAAGAATATCAAAAACTGCATCTCACCGTTATAGCGCGCGAAGGCCAAAAAGAGTGCCATGATGAGAGAAGTATTGGTCATAAACCCACCCGGCGCAAAAAATGAGAGCAAGACCGTCAGAAACCATCCCAGAAAAACGAATAGGTTAAACTTAAAATGACTCCAAACTCCCTCGAGCGTGGAACCCATCAGATAAAAGATATAGAGCGCGAATCCGGTGAATATGATGCTTAAGATGCTGACTGTTTCTGGCGTGATTCTCGGCAAAACCATGAAGGTTACTAGGCGCCACCACTCCCCATTGAAAACCATCGGAATATTCAGAACCATGTCTTGGGGAGAAATCTGCCGCATCAACGAGAGCCCAACCGTGACAACTTGAGCCATCAGCAGGGTGAAGGTGAGGTTCGGTACGGCCAGACCGCCGATTTTGCGTTCTAGCTTATCTATCCAATTTGCCATAGTTTCCTGAAGTCATGTAGACGGTAAAGTCGCGATCAGTCCAGCAAGGAGGGCTGGAGCCGCAGTTTCAGATCGCAAAATGCACCGACCCAAGAAAACTGCAAACCCTCCGTTCTTTCGCATCACAGCATATTCATCCGAGGTAAAATCCCCCTCCGGCCCAAGGGTGACAGCGAAACCCTTACCGGCACCCAGGAGATCCTCAAACTCCGACTGCCACTCTCGAAAAGGACGCGCTCCGGTTTCCAGAGACCCAAATACGAGCGCCTCGTCACTGCCTCGATTCTCAAGCCAATCGGAAAAGCTCAGACCGGATCGAATTTCCGGCAACCACGGATTCTCACATTGCTTACAGGCTTCAATCGCGACGGTGCGCCATTTATCTAACTTCGACCCAGAATCAAATGCGCTCAACGGCACATCTCCATGCCGCGCATGAATCGGTTGTATCGCCGACACCCCCAGCTCAGTCGCCATCCGAATCACATTATCCATGCTTTTACCCTTGATAACCGCGGGGGCAAAGGTGAGCGAATACGGCGCCGGATCCGAGGAGGTTATCGATCGAATTTTAAGCTGACATTGGCTCGGGCTGGCATCGATAAGTTCCGTTTCGGCAATCAGGCCCGAGCCATTAATCACCTTCACCGCTTGGCCGTGCGAACTACGCAATACTCGAACGATGTGATGGCTCTCCGCCTTGCTCAGAGTAAGGGATTGGTCGTCTTTTGAAAGTTCTGAAGCAAATGCAACGCACCGAGGCATACGCCATAAGCATCATCGCTGAACCCAATTTTCAAGAGGTTTATCCATTCAAATTCACATCAAATCCCGCACAGAATTCCCAGAACCTAGAGCGAATTCAGATATCAATGGTGCTCGGAACGGATACCGATCCTAAAAACACAAAGATGCCCCAGGAATACTCCAAGGGCATCATCGATTTTGCCTAATAATTCAGTCTAGCTACAACAGTCGCTTTCGCTAACCACAGCGGCCTCAGAAGACCCTTCGGCACTACAAGCAGAATCACCCTGCCTTTTGTCTGCTCCATTCGCATAAAACGTTTCCGAATCACTCAAGACGCGATAGTATTCCCACATTGAACCGTCCGGATCGTGAGTGATCACCTTGTTTTGCGCCGCGAAACAACATACTTCTTCCTTCTCCATAGTATGATTGATGTTTGCAGCCTCAAGGCGGCTCGCTGCCTCATCGATCGTTGCGTCATCAAACACTTCAACACCGAGGTGATTGACCCGATTGGCGCTCTCCGGCTTCTCGAACAAACAGAGTTTTACCGGTGGATTCTGGATGATCATATTGGCATAGCCAGGTTTACGCTTGTTCAGCTCAACACCGAACATCTGCGTGTAGAAGTCGATGGCCTTTTCAAGGTCAGCGACATTTAGGGCGAGTTGTAGTCGATTGGTTTCCATATAATCCGAAGAAGTCACTTTTGCTTGCATCGTCAATAGAATACATCGATATTTATCGATCTTTATTAAAACTTGATGAGAAAACGACCCGAAAACACCTGCTGCTCAGTCATCGAGCCAACAGCCGCCGAGCCCTCCCACATCATTCGAGCGGCTAGGCGTGCTAAGGCACTCGGCGACCCGATCCGTGTGGAAATCCTTCAACTCATCGCTGCACAAGATGACCCTCTCTGCGCCTGTGACATCGTAGATCGCTATGGCAAAAGCCAATCGACTATCTCGCACCATCTAAAACTGCTCACGGAAGCCGAAGTCGTTCACTGCCAGCGATCCGGACTCTGGAGATTTTATAAAATTTCAGCCCTCGGAACGACCCTCCTCAGAATATTGCTAAACCCAGCAAATTGACCCGGATTCGGGAACTCGGACACTTGCGAACGCATAGAATAAACACCCCTACAGGTCACATTAAACACGCCTCGACCGTCAAAAATTCCCCTGAAAAACTAAGGGACTCTACATCGAGAACATAGGGCTCGAAATGACAATGATGCCCGATGCTACCATTCCATGGAGGACAGGAACCATCGCAACCGCCATAAGATCCCTCCAGGGTCTCCTGCAAACCGAGACGGAATCGACTCACTCAGCTTCCATGAATCGATGTTGAATGAAAAAGGGTTATCCCTATAATTAACCTAAAGTGTAAATCATATACCCTGGCTTTGAACTCTCCACAAAAACGCCCTCTACGCATGTGTTACCGCAACCTTCATCTCAAGGCGTCTTCACCTGTTTCAAAGATTTTCACCGCGCGCACACTAGACAGTTCGGATGAACATTCAGGATTCCGCATCTAGCTCCGATTCATAGATAACCCTCCCCGCATGAAATCCCTGTTCTATACCTTGTGCATTCTCTCGC
>JBCCBL010000011.1:0-22534 GCA_039034055.1 Verrucomicrobiota bacterium
CATGATGATAACGGTATTTTTGAAGTCGACAGTGCGACCTTGGCTATCAGTGATACGGCCATCATCCAACACCTGTAGCAGTATATTGAATACGTCTGGATGAGCTTTTTCGATCTCATCGAAAAGAATTACTGAATACGGGTTGCGTCGCACCGCTTCAGAGAGCTGCCCCCCCTCATCGTAGCCAACATATCCAGGAGGCGCACCAATCAACCGAGCAACTGAGTGCTTCTCCATATACTCGGACATGTCGATACGAATCATCGCTCCCTCGTTGTCAAATAGGGCTTCAGCGAGTGTTTTACCGAGTTCAGTCTTTCCGACTCCCGTTGGACCCAAGAAAATAAAGCTCCCGACGGGGCGATTCGGATCCTTGATCCCCGCGCGCGCCCGGAGGATCGCCTCTGCGGTCAACCGAACCGCCTCATCCTGGCCGATGACACGCTCATGTAATATATCTTCAAGACGCAGCAGCTTTTCGCGTTCGCCCTCGACCAGTCGCGTCACGGGTACCCCAGTCCATCGTGACACAATTTCGGCAATTTCTTCCGGAGTGACTTCTTCATTAATAAGGCCCTCCTCGCGGCCTGAAGACTCACAGGCGGCCAATTGTGCTTGCAGCTCTGGGAGCTTTCCATGACGCAATTCCGCAACAGTATTCAAATCATAACGACGCTCTGCAACTTCCATTTCATGCTGCACCCGCTCAACCTCTTCGCGCAAGGCCTGAACCTCACCGACCCCAGCACGCTCCGTCTCCCAACGAAGCTTAAGTTCATTGAGGGCCTCCTTCGCATCTGAAAGCTCCTGCTTCAGTGTCTCAAGGCGTTGCTTAGAACCCTCGTCCTTCTCAAGCTTCAAAGCCGCTTCTTCGATTTCCAACTGCATCACCTTTCGTTGCAAATCATCAAGCTCTGCCGGCATCGATTCCATCTGGGTTCGAATTTGCGCGCAGGCTTCATCCACGAGATCGATCGCCTTGTCCGGCAAAAAACGATCAGTAATATAGCGGTCTGACAGGCGTGCCGCATTCACGATTGCTGCGTCCTGGATACGCACATGGTGGTGCAATTCGAAACGCTCTCGCAACCCGCGAAGGATTGAAATCGTATCCTCGACACTGGGTGCCCGTACTAGCACCGTTTGGAACCGCCTTTCAAGCGCAGCATCTTTCTCAATATATTTTCGGTATTCATCGAGTGTTGTCGCACCGACACAGTGCAGCTCTCCACGAGCGAGCATGGGTTTGAGCAAATTACCCGCATCCATCGCCCCGTCAGTCTTACCCGCGCCTACGATGGTATGGAGTTCATCGATAAAGAGGATGATCCGGCCTTCGCTATTTTTCACTTCGTTGAGGACAGCTTTCAAGCGCTCTTCAAATTCTCCCCGATACTTTGCACCGGCAATCAGTGAACCCAAATCAAGCGAGAAAATGATTCGATCCTTGAGACTTTCAGGCACATCTCCGCGGACAATTCGCTGCGCTAGGCCCTCCGCAATAGCTGTTTTACCGACGCCGGGTTCGCCAATGAGGACCGGATTGTTCTTAGTTTTCCTCGAAAGAATACGTACGACCCGGCGGATCTCTTCATCCCGACCGATCACTGGGTCGATATTGCCCAAACGCGCTCGCGACACGAGGTCTATCCCGTATTTCTCCAATACTGAATAAGTGGCCTCGGGATTTTCAGAATCCACCTTTCGACCTCCTCGCATCGGTTCGAGGGTGGCGAGAACACCGTCCTTGGTAATGCCAAATGCCGCGAAGAATTTCTCAAGCCCGCCTTTCTTTACCGCGAGCGCCCCGAGCAGCAGGTGCTCCGTGCTGAGGAAGGAATCTCCCATTTGCGATTGTTCCCTTTCTGCGGCGACCACCATGTCGGAAAATGCCTGGGAAACGAGGAGTCGCTCGGGATTGGCGACGTCGCCCGACACTTTTGGGAGTTTATCAATTTCTTTCTGCAGCGCGATAGCCACTGCGGCATCCCCAATGCCCATTTTGTCTAAGAGCGCGGGAACGATTCCTTGATCCTGATTAACGAGTGCTGACAACAAATGCCAAATATCCAACTCTGCCTGCCCACTCTGTTGCGCGATCACCTGTGTTTGATTCACAACCTCTCGAGCTTTTTCGGTGTATTTGGCCAAGTTTATATTCATAGCTGTGTTTCGCAGTAACTATTCCGATCTACCTTATAATATAAGTATTTAATCATCAGCATATTACAGATTTTTTCAAAAGATGAGATGAGCCAATCTCGGTTCCAAGTGTGCAATATTGTCACATCCAAAAATAAATTTGCGTGACTTACAGATTGATCACGCATCGGTATTGAATACGGTCTCGAGTCCAAAATCTCTAAGCCAATGTCATTCACACAGATAATTTCGACCGCAATCGCGATTTTCCTGATTACCTCTCCAGCAAATGCCTTCTTCCAAGGAGGCCTTTTATTCTGCACGGTAATCGACAGCACAGAGGAACCCGATACTGGATATCTTCATTTGATCACAGTGATTCGAGAGAATGATCAAACACCCGATGTGACCGAAACCGCCGTATTGGATGCCTCCGAGATTTTGAATAGTGAATTTGAGAGGAACACATCCTCGGACATGAGTATCAGTGATGTATTGAATAGCCCGGAATTTTCAGTCGGAGACTTTTCGGAATTTTCGACACTATCAGTATCTGAGGTGACCCATTCAAACTAGGGATTTTGAAGCAATTCTGCTTTTCCAGTTTCCCCGACACTCACATGAATAAATCTGCTCCCGACGAACCCAGCTTTGAAGAAGCTTTATCCGCGCTT
The DNA here is from genome assembly GCA_039034055.1 of Verrucomicrobiota bacterium. Taxonomy (GTDB): domain Bacteria; phylum Verrucomicrobiota; class Verrucomicrobiia; order Opitutales; family JABSRG01; genus JBCCBL01. The sequence goes on from JBCCBL010000011.1 coordinate 2,817, forward strand.
GATTCCCTCGTAAAGCAGCTTGAGCGGGGTGAGGCCCCTTTGGCAGACTTGGTAAAATCCTACGAAAAAGGGCAGTCTTTACTGCGAATTTGCCGAGCGCGTTTGCAGGACGCTGAACTGCGCGTTAGGGTCATTTCGGAAGAAGGAACGGAATCGGCTCTAGACGGCGATCAACCCGTCTGATCCGATAGTATAGAATATTTAGAGATGTCTCTTTTAGACACCATTTCATCACCCAAAGACGTAAAGGCGCTTTCCGAGAAGCAACTTCCCGAATTAGCCAGCGAGATTCGATCCCGCCTGATCGAGGTGACTTCGACCAACGGAGGGCACATCGGGCCCAACTTGGGCGTTGTCGAGCTGACTATCGCGCTGCATCGGGTATTTGATACCCCAAAGGACCGCTTCGTCTTTGATGTCTCCCATCAGGGATATGTCCACAAGCTACTAACCGGACGAAACAATCAGGAATTCACCGACATCCGTTTATCCGGAGGACTCAGTGGCTTTCTGAATCGCTCGGAAAGCCCCCATGACTGCTACGGCGCTGGCCACGCCGGAACGGCCCTCTCGGCGGCATTGGGGATGGCCACCGCGAGAGATATTCGTGGAGGAGACGAGAATGTCGTCGCGCTGTGCGGCGATGCAGCCTTCACCTGCGGCATCACTATGGAGGCCTTGAACAACATTGTTCAAAGCACCCGAAAACTTGTGGTCATTTTGAACGACAATGAGTGGTCGATTGATCGCAACGTGGGAGCCCTCGCGACCTACTTCAATGAGCTGATTACCAATCCAGTTTACAAGCGGCTCCACGATGATGTTGAAAATTTCCTCAAAAATGTGCCTGGAGGAGAATCGGTGCTCCAATTCGGAAAAAAGTGGAAGCACGAAACCAAAGACTTCTTCGTATCTTCCTCTCTTTTTGAAAAATTTGGAGTACGCTACCTCGGCCCAATTGACGGGCATGACCTACAGAAACTAGAAAAATACCTTCAGGTCGCCAAAGAATCCGACGAGCCGATTCTTCTACATGTCATTACTAAGAAGGGTAAAGGCTGCGAACCCGCATTGGATTCACCTGAAAAATTTCACGGTACCAGCCCATTCGATCCAGGTACTGGCAAGTCTCGCGGCAGCAAATCAGGGCCGACTCCGCCCAAGTATCAAGATGTATTCGGCGAAGCCTTACTGAAATTCGCTCAAGCGGATCCCAATCTTGTCGGCATCACCGGAGCGATGCCAAGCGGAACAGGCCTGAACATCTTGAGAGACGCACTCCCCGACCAATATTTCGACGTCGGAATCGCCGAAGAACACGCAGCACTGTTCGCAGCAGGACTTGCCACCAATGGGATAAAACCCGTGTGTGCGATCTATTCGACCTTCCTTCAGCGCGCATTTGATCCGATAATCCATGACATTTGCCTGCAAAACCTACCCGTTTTGTTCTGTATGGACCGCGCCGGGGTGAGTCCACAAGACGGAGCTACGCATCACGGATTGTTCGATATCGCATACCTGCGCTGCGTGCCAAATACGGTTATCATGCAGCCCAAGGATGAAGACGAGCTGGTAGACATGATGGCAACCGGGCTAGCCCACCAGGGCCCTGCATTCATTCGCTACCCACGAGGAAACGGCCTGGGTGTAGAAATCAAGGAAGAGCCAGGCCTGCTCGAAATCGGGAAGGCAGAAGTCATCCAAGCTGGGCTGGAAATCCAGATTTGGGCCTTGGGCCCGATGATTATGGAGGCGCAAAAGCTCGCGGCCCACATTGAGCATGAATGGGAGCTTTCGGTCGGAATAGTCAATGCACGCTTTGCTAAACCCTTAGACACCAACCTCCTAGCGACCCAGGCAAACACGGCCCAGTTAATTATTTCAATGGAGGACAGTGTCGAATCAGGAGGTATAGGCTCGGCGATCTGCGAAACCCTTCAATCCGCAGGCATCGCTACACCCGTCGAAATCATCGGTTGGCCCGACAGATTCATCGATCACGGCACTTCGGTATCCGACGTGAGAGCGATGGGGAAACTCGACTTCGCATCGATTGAACTCAGAGTTACCAAACGTTTACAGGCAATCAAAGGAATCCAGAAAAGCGCGAAGATGCTGCACGCCTAGCTCGAAGGCGGCTCCCAAACCATATACACGTCAGCCCGTGCATACTTGGAACCAGGGCGTAGCTGCTTCTGCTTCACGAAACCAACGGACTCGTAGAGCCCAATCGCCGGGGACAAAATCGAGCTGGTTTCAAGGAACAACTCCTCACCTCCGAGGAAGTGAAAGCACTCAATAGCTTCTTTCAACATAGCGCGACCCACTCCTCGACCCTGTGCGTCCGGAATCACGCCCATTTTTGACAATTCAAAGGACCCTGAACCTCTGTTCACCAGGGAAACTGCTCCAATTGCAACACCATCGTCGAGATCCACAGCCATGTAGATTGCGCCACCGATTTCGATTATCGCTCGTTCCGGTTCCGTCAAAACACGCTCATCCTCGGACTCCAACGTGAAAAACTCATTTATCCAAGCGGCATTGATCGAATAAAATGCGTCTCTGTATCGTGCAGTATATGGAACGATTTTAAAGTTCATTATTCAAATGGCTCTGTGACTACTCCTCAAATGGATGGGCGCTCTGTCAAAAATGCAAATTAAATGATTTTTCTTGAAGAAATGGCTTGCTTTAAAAATTTTTTTACGCTGAATGAAAACAAGCTTCCGAAAGGAAGTTTTGGGGTAACAGAATAAAATAGAAATATATGGCGCGCAGCTTAGGGGTAGGCTGCGCGCCTTTCTTTTTTTGACCTTTTCGCTTAAAGAAGGTGGAGGCTCCTCCGAGAATATTCCCAGGAGAGAATAATCTAGCTTCACAATTGAAGCCTTAGGAATGCCTAAGATCATTTAAAGCGCGCGGACCGGGGGGATCCGCGCGCTTATTTATTTTCCTAGCTAAAAGATGAGAGTGAATTTGCAAAAAAGCTTGTCACCAAGATCTTTACGATACTAGATATATTCTACGCTCCCTAACGGGAGTTTGGGGTAACAACGTATAGTGAAGTAGAAATAAGGACGCGCGGCTTAGGGGTAAGCCGCGCGTCATCATTTTTAAAGGCCATTGAGGGGCGGTCTGCCTACAATTCAAGCGACATCGCAGTAGCTGATCACGTCACCTCGAATCGTAACCATACTCTCCCGAAAGGTATATCCCTCGATAAAGAACGCTTCGTTGTATCCTCCATACACAACAACAGAGCAATAGAAACCAGGTTCACCCTCGCGAGACCCCGATTTCATAAATGAAGCCGTTCCTTCGGTAATAAATTTTTCCCAAGATCCAGTGAAATGGGTAAAATTACTAGACTGAGCTATGGCATACCATTTTCCCTTAATATATTCATCTGCGAAGGAAAATGGTCGCTTGATCTGCCCCCTCAACTCTTCGACAGATACCCGGATGAATGCATCTTTCTCATGACAGACAAAAAAATGCGAATCTCGAGAACTCTGATTAATATTATAACGTCCTACCCTTTCTGCGATCAGCTCTCGATATCGTGAGAAATCTTCGACGGATTGACTCGGATCATCAATCGAGATGTAATCCGGTGGCACTTCGATAACATAACCGCTGTATCCAACCTGACCGTTACTCATCGTCCGCCCTGAAACTGTAGCCTCTTCGACCGCAACACAGCCACCGAAGACCAGGGAAAACACACCTGCGAATAGCGCGCGTAAACGGCTGCCTATATATTTTTCATTACACGAGGTCACCGCGAGATTTGATCAGGTTCTCTCAGAAAAATGTCAATAGTCCTGCCAAGCATGCTTAAGAAAATGCAGTTTTCTCAAGATTATACGTGCCATTTCTCAAATCGTCATCATTGTCTCCCCTTTTCTTCGCAATCCTTGGGGCTGCAGAGATGCTCTGAACTGGAGCTGTTTGTTGCTAGCAGCTTCCCTCCGGCTCGAGTTCCCGAACGCGCGAAAACTATATTTATTAATCAAAAAATCCAAAATCATGTCCACGGACCTATCCAAGTACCGAAACATCGGGATCTTCGCCCACGTCGACGCGGGTAAAACCACGACTACGGAGCGTATCCTCAAACTCACTGGCCGCATCCACAAGATCGGTGAAGTGCACGATGGTGCAGCAACCACTGACTTCATGGATCAGGAGCGCGAGCGCGGTATTACGATCCAATCCGCGGCGACCACTTGCTTTTGGAACGACCACCGCTTCAACATTATCGATACCCCAGGACACGTAGATTTTACCATCGAAGTATATCGCTCCCTGAAAGTCCTCGATGGAGGTATCGGGGTATTTTGCGGATCTGGGGGCGTCGAACCTCAGTCTGAAACAAACTGGCGCTACGCCAATGAATCCAAGGTCTCCCGCATCATATACGTCAACAAGCTCGACCGGATCGGTGCTGACTTCTACCGCGTGGTGAAACAAGTAGAAGACGTTCTCGGCGCAAACCCCCTCGTGATGGTACTGCCAATTGGTAGGGAAAGCGAACTTAAGGGAGTCGTTGACCTCCTCACCCGCAAAGCCTGGATCTGGGATGACTCGGGTGATCCACTCGCCTACGAAGTCCAAGACGTCCCTGCAGATATGGTGGACGACGTCGAGGAATGGCGCGAAAAGCTCATCGAAACCGCTGTTGAAGCGGACGATGACGTCATGGAAGCCTACCTCGAAGGCGAAGAACCCGACCTCGAAACCATTCGCAAATGTATCCGCAAGGGCACTATCAATCTCGATTTTTTCCCGACCTATTGCGGATCTTCATTCAAAAACAAAGGGGTTCAGCTCGTCTTGAATGCTGTTATTGATTACCTGCCGAGCCCAACTGAGGTCAAGCCTCAGCCCGAGATTGACCTTGAGGGCAACGAGTCTGGAGATTTCGCAATCGTCGACCCAGAACGTCCATTACGCGCCCTCGCATTCAAGATCATGGACGACAAATACGGCGCTCTTACCTTCACCCGTATCTACTCGGGCAAGCTGACCAAAGGCTCCTCAGTCATCAACACCTATACCGGAAAAACCGAGCGTATTGGCCGCATTATCCAAATGCACGCCGACGACCGTGAGGAAATCGAGACCGCTCAAGCCGGCGACATCGTAGCCCTCTTGGGTATGAAAAACACCCAGACAGGTCACACGCTCGCCGACCCAGACAATCCGGCGACTCTTGAACCTATGGTCTTCCCAGACCCAGTGATCTCAATCGCGGTTTCTGCCAAGGATAAAAGCAACGCTGAAAAACTCGGAGTCGCCCTCGGAAAGATGATCGCCGAAGACCCCTCGTTCCGCGTTGAAACCGACGAAGACAGCGGTGAAACCATCCTTAAGGGCATGGGAGAACTCCACCTCGATATCAAAGTCGATATCCTCAAGCGCACCTACAAGGTGGAGGTTGAAGTTGGCAAACCCCAAGTTGCCTACCGCGAGTCAATCACAGCTCAGGTGTCTGACAGCTACACCCACAAGAAGCAATCCGGCGGTTCGGGTCAATTTGCTAAGATTGACTACAACATTGAGCCCGGTGAAGCAGGCACTGGATTTGTTTTTGAATCGAAGGTCGTGGGTGGAAACGTGCCGCGTGAATTCTGGCCAGCCGTTGAAAAGGGTTTCAGGTTATCGATGGACAAAGGGGTTCTCGCCGGATTCCCCACTGTGGATGTCAGTGTAAAACTCACCGATGGCGCCTTCCACTCGGTGGACTCATCCGCCGTCGCCTTCGAGATTGCTTCCCGAGCGGCCTACCGCCAATCGATTCCCAAAGCTCGTCCAGAGCTTCTTGAGCCGATCATGAACGTCGTCGTCTTCACTCCCGAAGACCACATTGGAGATGTCATCGGGGATCTAAATCGACGCCGCGGCATGATCAAAAGCCAAGACACCGCTCCGACGGGAGTCCAGATAAAGGCCGATGCCCCTCTCGCCGAAATGTTTGGCTACATCGGCTCCCTGCGGACAATGACTTCGGGTCGCGGACAGTTCTCAATGGAGTTCTCGCACTATGCACCATGCCCACGCAACGTCGCGGAAGAGGTCATCGCCGAAGTAAAGAAGCGCGAAGAGAGTAAATAAAATCACTCGCAGACATAGATTTATTCCAAGACCTATCGTAGACCTCTACGGTAGGTCTTTTTGTCTCGACGATTCAGCGGCTCATTCATTTCCCAAACAATCAGCCCCTGTCCCTTCCAAAGAACGCGATCCGAGAGACAATTTTATTGATATCTAGCTTTCAGGAATCTTACTCGCGGCATGGGGCAAAAAAGCATTTTAATCACAGGTGGGGCTGGATTCCTCGGCAGTCACCTTTGCGACAAACTCCTCGCACAAGGACATAGCGTCATCTGTCTAGATAACCTGTTCACCGGGCGAAAATCAAATATCCATCATCTCCTACAAAACCCGGACTTCGAATTTGTGCGGCACGATGTGGTGGATCCCTTCAAATTCGAAGTGGATGAAATCTACAATCTGGCCTGCCCGGCGTCCCCAGTTCACTATCAATATAACCCGATCAAAACGATCAAGACCTCGGTCGTAGGTGCCATCAATGCTCTCGGACTGGCAAAGCGCGTGAATGCACGGGTGCTCCAAGCCTCCACATCCGAAATCTATGGCGACCCAGATCAACACCCCCAGCAGGAATCCTACTGGGGGAATGTGAATACAATCGGGCCGCGCTCCTGCTATGACGAAGGGAAGCGGTGCGCCGAAACCCTTTTTACGGATTACCACCGCCAAAATGGAGTCGATATCCGCATCATGCGCATTTTCAACACCTACGGCCCTCGCATGCACCCGGAGGATGGCCGGGTTGTTTCAAACTTCATTGTCCAGGCAATTCAGGGACAAGACATCACCATCTTCGGCGATGGCACCCAGACGCGCTCATTCTGTTTCGTCGACGATCTTCTGGACGGGATGATGCGCCTCATGGCCACCGATGGGTTAACGAGTCCCGTCAATATTGGGAATCCCGGCGAATTCACTATGCTTGAGCTTGCCGAACTGGTGATCGAAGTCACTGGCTCGAAATCAAAACTCGTCTTCCACCCCTTGCCTCAAGACGATCCCATGCAACGGCGACCCGACATTTCTAAAGCCAAGGAGAAACTCGACTGGGAACCCAAAATCGCCTTACGCGAAGGCCTTCAGGAAACCATTGCATACTTTAGAAACGAACTCGGAGTGAAATAGAGTTTTCATTCTCTGTTAATGCTCAATTAGGCCGCCGTTCCGGTCGATTTTTAGAATACCCGCTTCCTCGGGTCTTCCAAAAATCGGTGAACGAACAACCCCCTCAGTCAAAATCCAGAAATGCATCTACGCCCGACCCCAACCCGGGCGGCACGGATATCCCGATCCCCTGCGTTATCCATGTAAGCGTTCACGGATCAATCCGTTGGGTGAACCAATCCCTGCTCGATGAGCTAAACCTCCCTCCGGGCGCGCTCAAAGAAAAACAGATCGAGAATACCCAAGCGATCCTCCCAGGACACTATTTGAAAACAGTGCTGGACATCCTCAAACAGGTGTCCGAGGCCCCTTCAGAGTCTGGGATGCACTGGGCAGAAACGGATCAAGACAGCAAAATGCTTGTACGCTGGATTCGCAGTGGAGATGACATCGAAATCCATTTCTTTCCCCAAACCGGCTTAATCCATCGACACCGGATTCTCGAACGCTACGTTCCTCCTGAAATTTTGCGGATGTCGGAGTCCAGATTAGACGAACTCCGGCTGCCGGAGCGACGGATTCTCACCGTTTCCTTCACTGACTTGAGAGGATTCACCGCACTGAGCGAAACCCTCGAGCCCGAAGAAAGCCGAAACCTCCTCAACACCTACCTAAGCTGTATTATGGAGCGCGTTTGGAATCACCAAGGCTGGGTCGATAAATTGATTGGTGACGAGGTGATGGCGCTCTACGGAGCAAAAGCCTTTACCCGTATCCACGCTTTCAATGCAGTCCGAAGTGCATGCTCCCAAATCAAAGAGATGGAGCGCATCCAGGAAACTCACAAAAACGCCGGCAAACCCATGCTCCCCTGCGGCATCGGCATTCATTCCGGGAACATGTTGATTGGAAATATCGGATCCGATTCCTATCAAGAATTTACGGTCATCGGATCGGTTGTGAATCTAACGTCACGAATTGCAAATGTTGCGGGTCCCGGACAAATCCTCCTTACTGAAGAGACTCTCGATGCCTTCTTGGACGGTATTCCAACAGAATGGGAATGCCGTGAAATACGAAAACGCGGACACCAGGACCATGGACTCGAAGAAAAGCGACGGCAATTCATCGATGAGTTGCTACCGCTATCTCCGGACCAAGATGGCAAAACGATTGCCGTAGGGCCCAACGTAATTACTGAACAAGAACGCGCCATCTATCATTTCACTTACCGATGCCGCGTTGTTGTCAAAGGCATCATTCGGCCCGTTCCATTGATCGAAGCAAAACAGATTCAAGCTGATACGCTAGACGACATTGCTCAAGACCACAACACTGAGGAAACTCCCGAGCAACCCCAGCAGGAAAAACTCCTAGGTAAATACCAATTGATACACCGAATCGGTGACCTAGAACAAGGAAAGATATGGAAGGCACGGGATAACTACGGAAACTTTGCCGCAGTTAAGACATTTGAAATTCCTCAGGAACGCAACGACACTTTCGATACAAATCTTGCTGAATGGATCTCACACCTCACTCAACTCCGACACAACAATTTCGCGCGAATCTTCGAAGCAGGTCAATCTGATGGGATCCTATTTCTAGCTTCCGATTTTATCGAAGGACAAAGCGCAGCAAACGATATATTCGATTTCAAGACACGAAAGGAAACGTTTCGCGCTCTTCCCACTCGTTTTCCAATCACCAGCCATCCTCTTCAACAGGAAAGTCCCAAGACGCGATCTTCATTCCCAAATTTATCAAAAATCCAAGAAAAGCGATCAAAAGCCGCTCGCAACTACTACATTGAACAATTAATCAAAATCTCCACAGGAATCGACCTCGCATATAGTCAAGGGTTCCTAAGACCTCTACTCCAATGGGACGACATTATTGTAGATGAGACGCGCGGATGGGTGCTCTCCTCCTTTCGGTGGATTCCCGAATCACTCGCGAAAGTAGAATTAGCCAAAATAATCTCCGAGAGACATAATAATCTAGATACAATCAAGGGAATTTGCCTCTTCAACCCCCCTGAAGTTGCGAAAAACAGTGAACCCGTTCAAGCTCATTCACACATTTACTCACTCGGAATTCTCTTACGATGGGCTATAAAAATTTCTGAAAATTCAGAGCAAAACTCAGACCCCGAATTCATAACTCCTGGAATAGCAAAACTCAAGCACTCTAAAAGCTCTGAACGCGAAACTCAAAAAGCATCACTGTTCCAAGAGACACTGCGTGACAAAGACCTAGAAGCCATTACTCAAAAAGCGTGCGCAACAGATCCAGAACAAAGGTACCACACTCTCGAAACTTTTATTTCCGACCTGAGAAATTTGTTGGAAAATAAAGAAGTGTTGGCCCGCAAAAGCACCTGGGCTTATCGCCTCGAACGCAGTTACTCCAGAAACAAAGGCAAGACGCATACCGCAATTGGGACGCTAGCCCTGATCACTCTGCTCAGTTTGCTGGCTCTAGATGCCAAGAATCAGTTCAATTCAAGCTGGGATACCGTCTTCGACTACCAAGGCCCCGCAGGATTCGAGTCGATCCCGATATGGAATGAACTTTTTGATACAAATCTCAATGAATTCCATAAAAACACTTTGAGACCTTCGGAATCGATTTCCACAAAGGATGCGGATCTAAAATATTTCCGTCTCAAAGCAACGGTTTCATTTGACCGCCCTGTCGGATTCCTCGACATAAAACTAAAATCGAGTGAGCAACGCCGATCAGATCAAGAACCAACCATGGTAGTTCGGATAAGCGCAAACGAAGAAAGAAATCACACATTCTATGCAGCAGCCCCCGACTTTCCATTCCTATCTCATCGAAGTGACATACCCACAGAATCCCTAAATACTGGCACTCCAATCGAAGTATTCATTTAGCACTCACCTTCAAAAACTATTAGTCAGATTGCAGACCATTTGAAAGAATTTGAATCATTTTAATGGATACCATTTGGATACAATCATCTAGAATTTTCGTCCGAGTCATCCACCAATATAAAAATCCAGAATCTTCATCTGAGCGAATACCGCTCACCTACATACTCCAATCCGGTGCAGAATATTGATTTATTTTCATCGGAGACGAACAAAGACAGGCTCATCGATAACTATCTAGAAATCATCGAAAATCCATCCAATAAAAAATGGCACCAAGCGGCATTCAAAAGGGCTCAGTATTTACACCTTAAATACAATACTGATCATCGCAAAAGGCTCATATCGGCCGCCCGGATCTCCGAACACGCTCCAAACCTTTTGAAGCTCTTCGAAAATCTCGAGCGAGAGACACAGGCTTGGCACGCGTGGATCGCAGGCGATTACCGAAACGCACTCTCTAAGCTGCAAGATATTTATCAAGCGAATCCACAGAGCAAAATTGCCCAAGTCTTAGCCAGTAAAATGCCCCGGACGGCGAGTCGGGCCGAAGGACAGCGTTTGATTTATTGGCTCGGTCAAACGCGAGAGATCGAGGAGATCAATATCGATGAAGGAATCGGAGCCGTCAGCTTGGAACCCCTCGCTGAACTTGAGCTTCAAAAATTAAAAATCCGCAACAGCGGTATTTACGACCTCTCTCCGCTCGAAAATATGCCAATCTGGGAACTCGATCTAAGCGGAAATCAAATCGAAGATCTAAGCCCACTCAAAACGATGCCGCTCACGGTGCTGAATCTGGCTGAAAACCAGATTCGCTCTCTAGAGTTTTTCAATACTCGCGAAAAGCTGTTTCTCAGTGAACTCAACCTAAGTGCTAATCCTCTCACGGACTTAGAGCCTCTACAAAAACATAGGATTCAGAGCCTAAATATTTCCCAAACGCATACCGAAAACACATCGCCTCTTCAGCATATCGCCGACCTCGAAAAATTAGACCTATCGGCAACACCCATCGAGGCAATTGATTGGACTAGGCCGCTACTAAAGCTACGCGAACTTGACCTTTCGAGAACGCGAATCCATGCGGCAGACTTCCTGACCCAGACTCCTCACCTAGAACGGCTATCCCTCGCTCATACCGCAGCCTCCGTCCTCCCGGAAACTCCACTGACAAACCTCCGGGAGTTAGACCTCAGCTTCAGTCAATTCGAGGACCTTGACTCTGTCCCAATCGACTCCATCGGTGCACTCAAAACGATCGGCGTCACCCTTCGAAATTTTGACCAAGCTCTCGGAAAAGAGGCGCTTCAATGGGAATTTATCGCCAATTGGGTTACTGGAGAAATTCGCGAGAAAGCACTCCGCAAACTATCGATAGCCGGAAACCCCGCCTGGACCGCCCAGGTCTCTAGTATTCAATCTGTTCAGAATCTGAATCACGCACCTGTCGCCCTGAGCGTTAAACTGAAATTCGCAGACGCTCTATTGCTAGCCAACCATTTTGACCGCGTAATTTTCAACATCGATTCCGATGCGAAACTGAACCAAGCACAAGAGATCGCGCGATCTCAGGATTCCGATATTTGGGTCCGCGTTTCCGGCTCCAAAGCCTATCGGAGCCTCAATGCAGCAATGCTAGCGAGCGCCCTGAATGCACAAGGCCAACACGATATCGAACGAATCCTGTGGACCCTTGATGCAAACGGAAGCCTTTCTTACGAACCAGATTCCGTAGCGCTCCCGCTGCTAGACGAATCCGAAGAATCGACGCCGGAACCCACGATTTCGGCGCAGATCACCCAATAATCCTCTATTTCTGGCATCTTATCTGCGACACGCGAGCCCGACCACACACCAACTCGCACGAATAAGATGTCCCAATTTCCCAACGGTTTTACTCCGATGAGCCGCCGCGCTTTCGTAACTCGGCTCGGTCAATATGGCGGATCTGCCATCTCAGCAATGACGGCTCTCGGACTCATGTCCCGGGCTTCTGGTCAAGGGGTAGCCCTCGACAAGCTCGATAGCATCCCCAACGACAAGCCTCAAAAAGTCATCATCCTTGGGGCCGGAGTCGCTGGGATGTGTGCTGCCTACGAGCTTGAAAAACTTGGAATCGACAGCGTGATCCTGGAGCCGGCACCCACCGCCGGTGGACGCTGTATGACCATCCGTGGCGGTGATAAAATTGTCGAAACCACCGGAGCGACCCAGACCTGCGAGTTTGACAAGGGCCAATATTTCAATCCGGGGCCTTCCCGCTTCCCGCAGTGGCATATCACGATGGACTACTGCCGGGAACTCGGCGTTGAGATTCAACCCTTCGTCAATCTAAACGAAAATGCCTTCTATTATACAGAAGGTGAAGATCGCGGCCCACTCTCTGGCAAACGCGTGCGCATTCGCGAAGCAAAAACCGACCTACGCGGATACACAGCTGAGCTTCTTTCAAAAGCTATTGATCCCGAAGCTCTCGATGCTCCGATGACCGCAGAAGATGTCGAAAAACTTCAGGATTACCTTACCTACGAAGGCGGCCTTAACCGACGCAGCAAAAAATATGAGGGACACGCTCGTCGTGGTTACGAGTCATGGCCTGGTGGCGGCTTTGACGAGGGCAAGTTAGCCAACCCTTACGCCCTCCAGGACCTCATCCAGGCCGGCTATGGAAACTACTTCCATCGCGCCAATGAGGTCGAATACATGTCACAAATGTTCACACCTGTCGGAGGAATGGACAAAATTGCCAAAGCATTTGAGGCGAAGGTCGGCAGCAAGATCATTTATGGGGCCAAGGCAGTCGAGATTAGACATCGGTCGGAAGGAGGCTCTCGCATCGTCTACGAACAAGATGGACAGAAAAAAGAAATGCTCGGCGACTACTGCATCTGTACCATACCTCCAACCATTCTTCGCAAACTACAAACCGACTTCCCTTTCCAGATGAAAGCAGCCCTCAACGTGGTGCCATTTCAAAATTCCGGAAAAATCGGCCTTCAATTCAAACGTCGTTTCTGGGAAGAAGATGACAGCGTCTATGGTGGTATCTCCTGGAACAACCTCCCCATCGGCGAACAATGGTATCCATCCAACGGATTTTTCGGCAAAAAAGGCATCATGATCGGCTACTACATTTTTGGCCCGATCAGTGACCAAGTCGGTCGGATGAGTCCTCAAGAGCGCATCGAATTTGCCCTATCTCACGGGGAAAAAGTTCACCCTCAATACCGTGAGGAATTCGAAAACGCGATTGCCTTCAACTGGGCGACCACTCCCCATATAGAAGGCTGCCTCGCCCATTTCCCGAAAGCGATGATCAAGACTTTCTATCCCCTGCTCATCAATGGTGACAAAGAGACTTATGTCGCAGCAAGTTGGGCGTCCCATGTCGGAGGATGGCAAGCCGGTGCCTTTGAGGCCGCACGGTTCACTGTTAAGAAGATTTATGATCGCGTGACCGCAGCGTAGTGATCGCGGTTAGGAGAATGAACGAGTCCTAACAAAATTAGCTATGCATACCGAAGAACCATCTCCCAAGAAGGAACGGATCAACAGCTTGATTGGATTATCAGGCACCGCGATCATGATTTTCTGCGTCCTTGGTGTGAGTTTTCTCAAGTCTGACGAAACCAAAAGCAGCACATCATTGGCTGTTGTGGAACAGCGCGAGGCTACGCTTGAAGCCCTCCGAAAGAAGGAGGATCAAGGGGCAATGCTCACAGCATGGATCAATGAAGAGGAAAAAATCGCCCGCATCCCGATTGAATCGGCTGTCGATCTGGTGCTCGATAAAGTCGAATCAGAGGGCAATATCACCTTTTCCGGTAAAGCTGCGCCAACGGTTGGCACCAAGCTCTCTACCGGTCCATTCACTTTAGCAAAAATCCCTCCACTCTCGCAAGATGACGCGCGCGATGCCGAAATCCTTGCACTCACTGAAGACTCTCAGCAAGTCGAAGAAGGATATTACCAATACGAAGCCTATTGCCTACAATGCCACGGAGGACCCGATATGCCAGGCGAAGGCCCCACCGTCCTCTTCGACGGCGAATGGTATTACGCAGCCACCCCGTCACAGATGGAACAGCTCCTTTTGAAAGGCATCATTGAAAAAGGAATGCCTCCTTGGGAAGGCATTCTACCCGCCGAGGTTACCGGAGTTTTGGTCGCCTACCTCCTGGCCAACCAATCATCGTAACCTTCAGCAAACGCTCTCACAAAATACGACACCATGAAAACGCCCATATCTCTCCTCCTAAAACTGTTGGGAATCACCCTCTTTATCTGCGCGACGCAATCTGGCCTGCTCGCCATTTCAGACCCAATCATCCCGACCGAGAAAACGTATAAGGAATGGCAGGACAGTCTGAGCGGAGAGAAGTCTTTTTTTACCGTTAGCAACCTCTGGCTACTCGTCTCGGCAGCTTTGGTCTTCATGATGCACCTCGGCTTCGCGAGCCTAGAGTCGGGGCTCACCCAAAGCAAAAATACGGTAAACATCATCTATAAGAACGTATTCATTATTTCGATCGGATTAATCACCTATGCGATCTGGGGCTACGTTGCCATGTATCCCGCCGAAAACTTCAACGGATTTTTCCATCCAGGGGGTTGGCTGGGAATCGATCCGGATAAAAATATTGAAGTGATGACGACTAAATCCGGCGTCTATTACGCCTACTGGACTGATTTCATCTTCCAGGCAATGTTCGCTGCGACCGCGGCGTCCATTATCTCTGGTGCCGTGGCAGAACGCATCAAGCTTACTAGCTTCATGCTTTTTGCCGCATTGATCGTGATGTTTGGCTATCCCATGGCAGGATCTTGGACCTGGGGCTCTGGGGGTTGGCTTGCTGAAAAAGGTTTTACCGACTTCGCCGGCTCCTCAATCGTCCACGCGTTCGGGGGTTATGCAGCCCTCGCTGCAATCCTGATCTTAGGCCCTCGACATGGTAAATACGGAAGCGACGGCAAGATCGTAAAACCCATTTTAGGACACTCTATGCCGTTGGCGGCAGTAGGGGTATTCCTACTCTGGTTTGGGTGGTTTGGGTTCAATGGCGGCTCGGTGCTCAGTGCAGATCCTGAGCTTGTCGGACGGGTCTTCGTGACAACAGCTCTCTCCGCCGCAGCAGGCGCTATCGGATGCATGATCACTACGGTGATTGTAATGAAAAAACCAGACCTATCAATGGCTCTCAACGGAGTCCTCGCTGGGCTCGTCGGTATTACCGCCGGAGCCGACAGCATCGAGCCTTCAATGTCACTCCTAGTCGGCTTCATCTCAGGTATCATTGTTGTTGTATCTATCCTCCTGTTTGACCGCCTCCGAATCGATGATCCCGTTGGCGCGGTTTCAGTGCACGGAATCTGCGGTTCTTGGGGCACTTTAGCCGTCGGCATATTCGGACCTAGCGATTTCCTATGGCAACTTGTGGGCTGCTTGAGCTATGCGATATTTGCCTTCGTGGTTGCGTTCATTCTTTTCTACATCATCAAATTGGTCATTGGGGTTCGCGTCTCTGAAGAAGAGGAAATCGAGGGTCTCGATATTGCCGAACACGGCCAGGAAGCATATCCAGAATTTCAATCGCGCTAATTCTAAATGCTTAACTCAAAGCAAAGCGTCGTATGAAAATACTCCCCATGCACCGGCTCTGGATCGTTTTGGTCCTATTGGTCGCCGCAATCCTCCTCCGGGTTTTTCTCGGGACTCAGCTTTCGCAGTATAATACTCAAATTGAATCGGTCCCACTGGAAGGAGCGCCATACGCCAAATACGTCAAGGTAGCGCCTGGTGCTTCAATGTTTTTCACTTGGGGTATTACCGCAAGTCCGCGTTCCAAGGTGATTGCGCGAGAATCCTTAGAAGACGATGATCGCTATGGGGATACCTACACCCAGGCACATCGTGTGATGACCACGCTGACTTCAGATCTGGACGAAGTAGGCCTGACCTTACGCGATGTCGTGAATGTCCGCGCCTATGTCGTCGGAGACGAAGAATCCCCGCCAGATTTTGATGGATGGAATCGCGCATTTATGGAATTTTTCGGGACTCAGGATAACCCCCACCAGCCAGCGCGCACCACGGTTGGCATCAGCCGGCTCTTCATTTCCCAATACAAGATCGAAGTCGAGTTTGTCGCAGTCTTTCCCGAAGGCCGGGGTCCATTCGTCCAAGGAAGTCGACACTGGCTCGATTATGAGCGATCCGGCCGGGTGGCTGAAGAAACTCATCCGATCTGGAAATCATATGGGCGCTCACATTTTCCGATGAGCACTGGAAAGGTGGTCGATTCCGGCCAAGCTCTCTTTTTTGGATCTGCCGTCATGGGCGACACCAAATTCAAAATGCCCCCGGGCATGCCGGTGAATCCGATGATGTATGGAAAGGTGCCCGACCAGGCCAAATCCATCCTCACGAAAACCGCAGCAGCTCTGAAATCGGGCGACCTGAGCTACCGGGATGTATTCTTTATGCGGACGATAATGTATCCGGAAAAAGGCCAAGCCATTGGCCGCAATTTCGGACTCTTCGGGCGGGAATATAGCAAGTATTTCAACAACGGTAGCAATTCAAACAAACCCACTCGCACCGTTATGTCGGCACCCGGATACGCGGACCTGGGCCCATTGATGAGCCTTGAAATGTATGGGGTAGTGCCAGAACCCGATGCGCTCTTTGAGGACGGCGAGCATATCGCATCGATCGGCAGACCAGATGCAATCTCCAGCCCGGCCGTCGCGGTGTCTTCAGACGCGAGCACCGTTTGGATGTCCGGGGTGATCGCACCAGGCGAGGATCTCAGCCTTGCCGAAGAGACGAGCGCGAGCCTCGATAAACTTTCTGAGCGCTTGAATGATGCAGGAGCAAGTCTTTCTGATGTGGTTCACCTGCGTCTCTATTTAGAAGCCAGCAATACTAAGAGAGATACCGACGCAGTGAAGAAAGCCCTTGAGTCCTACTTCAAGGCTCAGGAAGTGACTCACCGCCCGGCCTTAACAGTGTTGCCCATTGTCGATCTCCCCGGCGGTGCCAAGATCGAAGTGGAAGCCATGGCTGGTATCAAATAGCGCTTTGAGGATTCCAATTTTGAGCCTCCAATCACTGTGTCGACCCCGAAATCCACCCTTCAATCTCAATTCGCAAGACAAAATATCGAGGCTGAGCCCACTCTAAATCAGGAAACATAAAAAACTTCTCACTTTTTCGACTTTTCCCCTTGCTATAATGAGAGTGATTCTCATTATCGATAATGAAGGTGTTAACCCACCTAAGAAAAGATAAGACGATACGCAGAAAACTACTCCTATCGGGTCATGCCGGTAGGAGTATTTTTTTGCTCCAAAACCCAGGCGCCTCGCGTCCTTCAGGAAGAAATTTACCGCGTTTCCGGAGGCCCTACCATGATGGCCGAAGATTCAATCAATGCCTATCGATCAAGAAGGCGTTTTGGGTACCACCGCTGCTGTGGGTAGCCGATGCCCACACATTTTAAAATTCTTAAAAAGACCCTTTTCAGCGTCTGGATCGCTGCCTTGTTGAATTTCAGTTTCGCGGAAGAGAAAGCTGAGCCTCAGTTCCCAGAGGAGGTTGAAATCTGGTACCACATTCCGGTTCCGATGAGGGATGGGGTCGAGCTGGCAACTGACGTTTACCTCCCCGATTCTGAGGGAGGTCCATTCCCGACTCTTTTGGTGCGGGACATGTATGGCAATGGGGGCGCCGCCGTTCGTCAGCGCTATGCTCGCCTTGCCACCTCCCATGGATACGCATTCGTATTTCAAAGCGTGCGCGGCCGTTATGATTCAGAGGGAGCGTGGTATCCCTATTTTAATGAGCAAAATGATGGCGACGATGCGATTTCATGGATTGCAGAGCAACCGTGGTCGGACGGCCAGGTGGGCATGTTTGGCAGTAGCTACCTAGCCTCCGTCCAATGGTTAGCCGCTCTCAACGATAACCCGGCGCTTGTCGCAATCGCGCCTTCGGTCAGTCCCGGGAACTATTATCGAGATGTTGCCTATCCTGGCGGTGCCTTTTCCCTCTTGAGTCGGGCGAGCTGGGGCATCGGGCTCGCGGGAAGCCGGACAAACATGACTTTCCCTGTCGATTGGATCGGAGGAATCGATCATTTACCCCTTAAGACGCTAGACCAAAGCCTTGGATTCAACATCCGCCACTTTCAAGATTGGTTGGACCACCCAAGTTACGATAGCTACTGGCGACCCTTAAATTTGGAGGCAAGAGCGCCCGAGATGTCTGTTCCTGCATTGAATATTGGTGGTTGGTTTGATGTCTTTCTTCGAAGCACGATTGGGAGTTACCAGACCATGACCAAGGAGGCGAAAACTGAATTAGCTCGCAAAAACCAGAGACTCCTCATCGGCCCGTGGCCTCATGGCTGGAATCGATCAACCAAGAACGGAGACCTCGATTTTGGCCCAGACTCCCTCGTCGATTGGGATGCTTTGCATTTGAGTTGGTTTGACCATTGGTTGAAAGGTGAGGCCCTTCCCGATGATCCACCAATAAAGCTATTTGTGATGGGAGATAATGAGTGGCGATTCGAAAACGAATGGCCTCTCAAGCGGACTCTTTATACTGAATTTTATCTCCACGTCGATGGCTCCTTGAGCAAAAACATCCCATCTGCGGAAGCAGCGTATCTAGAATATAAATACGATCCGATGGACCCGGTTCCTACATCGGGTGGGAATATCATGCGGCCTCAGGTTCGCGGTCCACGTGACCAACGGCCCTTAGATGAACGCACCGACATCCTACGTTTTTCAACTGAACCTGCCAAAGAAAAAATGGAAATCACCGGCCCGATCACAGCCACCTTGTTTGCTGCGAGCGATAGCAAAGACACAGACTTTATGGCTAAATTGGTCGTAGTCCGGCCCGATGGTTTCAGCTTCAACTTAGTCGATGGCGTGATCCGCGCTCGCTATCGCCAAGGTTTCGAAGAACCCATCCTGATCGAACCCAATGAAGTCCTAGAATACACCATTGATATGTGGGCCACCAGTTACGTGCTTCAAGTCGGGGAACGCTTACGAATCGATATCACAAGCAGCAACTTTCCGCGACTGAACCGAAATCCGAACACAGGTGCTCCATTCGCAGAAACTAACGAAACGCGGGTGGCGTCGCAGAGTATTCATCTGAACGTCAAATACCCGAGTCACATTACATTGCCAATCATCCCGATCCCGGAAATGTGAATTTGAAAAGGTTCAACGAACCTAAAGAGTATCCATAAATTCCTGATACAATCGCTTCATTTGAGATATTTTTTCTGGGAAATCATCGGCGAGATTTTTACTTTCTTCTCGATCTTCAACTAGGTTAAACAAGGTCGTATGCCTGATTGGCTCCATTGGAGGTTTGAGTCCAGGGTATTGGTCATTGCTCGGCTGCTCATAAGGAGCAATGATATTGACTCCATCGGGGCCTCGAGGGTCTTTCCAATTTGGTTTCAAATCTACGACAGACAATGGAGGAGGAGGCTGAAGAAAGAGCTTCCAGTCCCCAAAACGCATCGCGGTGGCCCCCCTATTGTTAAAAAAGAAGAGAGCGCG
>JBCCBL010000012.1:0-21538 GCA_039034055.1 Verrucomicrobiota bacterium
AATGATTTGTTGACGAGCATGCGTGCGACGATGATTTCGACAGAAGAAAAGATCTATAAACTCCGTAGTTCTCTAGCCGAGCACTATGCTGAATCGCGCTTTAATAAATGTCTCAATATGGGAGAAATCCTAACCCTGAGTATCGCGTTGGTCGGAGAAGAACTGCACCTCGTCGAGTCGGACAAGACCCTCATACCGTTTGTTGGCGAGTTGCGAGGTGCCTAGCTAAATGTATTTATGTTTTTGATATATAGATGATTGTTTACTGCCCTGAACCCCTTCTTCTGATAGGTGATGCCGTTTTCTGGAACGCACTCATTGGTGTGCATGTCGTTGGTATGTTTGCGCTGATTGGGGTCATTGCGTGGAGGTTTCGCGGTGCTTCTCGGAGCCTCACAGTCGACAGTGTCGGAAGGTTTCACGCTTGGGCGAAAGCGACGGAGCCGTTGTATCATTCGGGATCGCGCTTGTGGATGGCGATCAACCAAGAAGGTGTTATCGTGAGCGCCAATGCGGCGAGTTGCGATTGGTTCCAAATTGAGGATTACGATTCGATTGCCGGGCGTAACCTAGCGGATTTTGATTCACGCTTAAGCTCACTGGATGGGGGGGAATTTACCCTAAGCTACACTTCAGATTCTGGACAGAAACGGAAACTGGAGGGGTGGGTTCACGTGTTTAGAGAACCGTCCAGGGAAGTATTTGGGCGTGTCATTACTGCGGTGGATCGGACTCTCGATAATGTGCGTGGAGAGCAGTTGCACGATCTGGTGACGTCGCTCTCGGGTTTGAGTGGTGATGAGTTGATCGAAACTGCTGTCGGTCGGTTGTCTCTTTTGCTGAACAATGCGCGCGTCTTTGTCGCAACTCCGAGCGCGCGAGACCCTAATTTACTGAATGTATTGGCCTCTTCGCCAAACCCAGGGGCTGCTGACTATTCGATTCCCGAGGTGTTGAGTGTGGACGATAAGGTGTGGGCCGAGTTTTCGAAGAGTTTTTGCATCACCTATCTGCGAGATTTTCCTTCTAATGACGCTCCTGGTTTTGATTGGGTGCGCTCGATGATCGGTATGACAATGCGGGACGAGGTGAATGAGGTACTAGGTATTTGCGTCATTGTATCCGCAAATCCGATATTAGATCCTTTCTACACGGAAGGTGTGATGCGGCTGGTGCTGATGCGCTTGAGGGGAGAGCTTATTGAAATTCGCCAGACCAAAGCATTGAAACGAGCCCACGATTATTATAAAAACGTCCTGGATTCGGTCCCGGTCTTGATTTGGCAATCTGATGAAGATTTGAAAAATCGTATCGTATTTAATAAGACATGGCTTGAGTTCCGAGGTGCGAATCCTGCCTCGGAAGAATATGGTGAGTGGTGTCAGGGCCTGTATTCCCAGGAACGAGCAGCGGTGAAGCGGAGGCTCGATGAATTTTCAGAGAAGCGGGAGTCCTTTGAGCACATCTTTCGCTTGCGAAATGCAGAGGGTAAATATTGTTGGATGTTGGAGAAAGGTCACCCGCATCGCGATGAAACGGGTAATTTTTTGGGGTTCTTCGGTGCATGCACTGATATATCGGATCGACACAAAGCAGAGCGCGATATGCGCATATATCAGGCGGCATTTGAATCAACATCCAGTGGTGTGGTCATTGCACGAGCTGATAAGAATCGAGTGCCCGTCATCTTTTGCAACGAGAGTTTTTGCAGGCACAATGGAATGCCCAGGGACCATATTTTGGGTAAGCATTTGGCCCATATCATTGGCCACGGGGCGGAAGTTGACGAGATTCGGCGTTTGGAGACTCTACTCCATGCAGGCCGGTCGGGAACTCTGGAGGTTCAAATCACGGGTCTAGACGGCCAGCGACGCTGGATGCGTTCTTCGTTCACCCCGATATCGGGAACGAAGCTTGAGCATTCATACTGGGTTTGCCTGGTCTCCGAGACGACTTATGAGCGCCAGGAACATATTGCGACGGAGCGTGAACGTGAAGCCTTGTCGCTGGAGCTTTCTCATCAGCGAGGGGTGCTTTCGGATCGAGAGAGAGAATTGAAAAATTTGACGGATGAAAGGAAGCAGGCCGAGCAGAATTTGGCATTGCTGCGCTCTGCTTTGAATCATGTTGATATACCGACGGTGATGGCACGATTGGATGGATCAGTGGTTTATATCAATGATTCGGGTACATCTCAACTATCCCTCAGTCCCGGAAATACACTATACCATTCGTGGAGTAACCCCGTAAGCTCAGACCCGTGGGCTCCAGATGATTGGGCCAATCTTATGGTGCGTCTGACAAACGCGGATGTTGACTCTAAGGAAATCAAAATATCGAGTGCAGGAGATCCCAAAATGTCTCGGGTTTTTGAGGTTCGCTTCAAGCAGGTATTTTTTGAACGCGAGGAATTTGTCACCTGCATCTTTGTTGACCTTTCGGAGAGCCTTGAAGTCCAGGGCGAATTAGTAGCTCAGACCGATGCATTGTTGAAGTCTTCTGAGTTGAAAAGCCAGTTTGTGGCGACGATGAGTCACGAATTGAGGACTCCTCTGAATTCAATTCTGATGCTTACGGAGGCATTGCTGACTGATATTTACGGCCCCATGACTCCCGTGCAGAAGAAATCGCTGAAAACCCTTGAGGATAGTGGACAACATTTGCTCGCTTTGATCAATGATGTGTTGGATCTCTCAAAGATTGAAGCTGGTAAAATGGAGATCCGCCGTGAGCGAGTCGAAGTAGAGAAATTCTGTAAGGGAATTTTGGATCCATTCAGAGAGCAAGCGAAACAAGAGAATATCGAAATTTGCCTGAATGTGGGGGGAGGTATTGATTATGTTGAGTTGGATAAGCGTCGATTCCGACAGATCATCGTCAACTTGATAGGGAATGCGCTCGATTTTACTCCTAAAGATGGGGTCGTTTCGATGGAAGTGACTCACGATGATTTGGAAGATGAAATGATTTTTGCGATTACCGATACCGGCCCGGGTATTCCTCCAACAGATCACTCAAAATTATTCCAACCCTTCGTTCAGTTGGAATCGGGAAATACCCGTCGACGCGAGGGCAGTGGTCTAGGCCTATCATTGGCTCGGGAGTTCGCGGAGTTGCATGGCGGACGTATTGAGGTGCAGAGTGAGCTTGGGATCGGGAGTCGCTTTTCAGTAGTCGTCCCGGCACCCCGTTTTAATATGAGGACTGATGCAGTTGTGTATGATAAGAAGCCCGCGAATTCTTATACATTGGATTCGAGCATGGGGGATGAAAAGGTGGTTTTGGTCGTCGATGATCATTTGAAAAATCAAACACTCGTGCGGGATTTTTTAGTGAATTGTGGCTATCAAGTTCTCACCGCATCCGATGGAAGAGCGGCTGTGGAGAAGGCTTTAGGCCTGAAGCCAGATGTCATACTGATGGATATACAAATGCCGGTTATGGATGGCTATGAGGCGATGCGAGCGATCCGCAGAGACCCAGATGGTGCGCGTATTGGTATCATCGCTATGACAGCTTTGGCAATGGAGGGAGATCGTGAGACTTGTCTTCGTGAGGGCGCCGATGATTATATTTCGAAACCGGTGAAACTGTCGGAACTAGCCGGTCGGGTAGAAGCCCTTTCGGTACAATCGGCCTAATCGGGGACCGTGTACTTACTTGTAGTAGGATGAGTGCTTGGCCGCCAAAACGTCGATCCGGTTAGGCGAACCTTATAATATCACTTCTGGTGAACGAGATCCTCGAGTCCAAGTTTGGTGATTCTTTTTATGCCTGAAAATACGTAGTATCCGGTGTAGCCCATCATGATCATACTTGGAACGAGGATTACTCCAAAGCTGACCAATTGCAGTTTGCTGAGTTCCGCGTTGTAGGCATCAGTGCCGGGTTCACTGGTAACGATAGCAACCGCTAGAACATAGTTAAGGATTGAACTCACGACGAATGAGCTTGCGAGATACCAGGTGCCACGGGTCAGGATTCGATCTAATTCTTTCCGGTCTTCATCGGATTGAATGGAGCGATCTATGCGATCCACATTCATGATCTCTGGGTTCAGAATGAAAGCTTTAACTAAGGGTTTACGGGTAAACGCACTGGCCGCGATCACAATAGCGAATATTCCGGGAATTGCGGCCTCCTTCACGGCGAGCCAGCGGTTGTCTAATTCAAGCAATCCTATGCCACCGGTCAGCAGGACTGATATGAATCCGATGATGGAGAAGAAATTGAATTTTTTCCGGGTTGCGAAATCGTAGATTCCGTAGCCGAGTGGAAAGGCTAGAGCGATTATCAGAATGGTGTTTGGTGATAATTCGAACCAGTCTTTCCCTTTGTTCAGAATCACAACGGGGAGGATGAGATTCATGCCGAGATTCAGAAGTAAATTTTCCTGTTTGGGTATCTCTGGGGACTTGGGCTCGATTTGCGGTGATTCTGACATAAGTGGGCAAACAAAGTCATTTTCAACACGGTGTAAATTGCATTAGTCTTCCTGAAAGATGAATTCTATACCGATACGCTGCCTCATCACTGCGGGACCCACGCGCGAATATATCGATCCTGTGCGTTTCATTAGCAACCCTTCCTCTGGTAAGATGGGGTTCGCGATTGCTGCTGCTGCCGCTGCTCAGGGCTGGTCGGTAGATTTGGTGAGCGGTCCGGTTTCGCTGGTTGAGCCCGATGAGGTGATCCGCTACCCGGTCGAGACGGGGGAGGAGATGTTCAACGCAGTCGATGCTTTGTTTGACCCGTGCGACATTTTTATTTCAACCGCTGCAGTGATGGATTTTCGACCACGGCAGCGCTTTCAGCGAAAGGTCAAAAAGCACGAGGCGGATATGGAAATCGCTTTTGAGGCGACAACGGATATTTTGGCCACGATGTCGGAGCGGAAGGTGAGCCAGGTGATGGTGGGCTTCGCTGCGGAGACGGATGCTATGGAGTCGAATGCTTTGGGAAAACTGCAGCGCAAAGACCTTGATTATGTCGTCGGAAACCTGATCGGGGGCCAACATGGAGGGTTTGGAGCCGATGAAAATGAAGTCTTGGTCCTCGGGCGAGAGGGTGAACGCTATCCGATGGCGCTCGCCTCGAAACAGGAAATTGCCTCAGCGTTGATCGAGCTGCTTGAGCCGCTCGTCATTGAAAGGCGCGCTAGTCTCCAGTCCTAATTTGTCCCATGGCTCCGCGCAAAAAATCTACCTTGGATCGGATTCTTGGACGATTGGATGATCTGGATAGCGCCAACTTGGCGGCCCTGGTGCAGCGACTCGCCCGCGAGCGTCGCCTGCTTGAAACGGTTTTTAATTCGATTCAAGATGGTGTCTTGGTGATCGATACGACCGGAATCATCCAGTTTGCCAACACTGCCGGGGCGCACCTCATTGGGCTCAAAATGCCTGAGGTGGGTAAGGCAGTGCTTTGGAAAATGGTGCCCGACCTGGCTCGTTCGCTCGATTTTGCGGTGATTGATGAGACGGGTCCGGAGGAGACTCAGGTAATTTCTCGAGAGATTGAATTGACGTATCCAGACCGCCGTTTCGTGCGTTTGCTAATGGTGCCGGTGTTCGAAAGCGTCGGCGCGGGGGATGAACGCGGCTTTGCGGTCATCCTCTCAGACATTTCAGAGGAGAAGGCTAGCACCGAAGAGTTGATCGAAAATGAAAAGATTGCTTCAATCATGAACCTCGCTGCGGGCGTTGCCCATGAGTTGGGAAATCCCCTCAATTCTCTGACGATTCACTTGCAATTGATGGAGCGGAGATTGGCTGAGCTTGAGGAGAAGGGGACGCCTGAAGCGGAGACGAAACGGCTTCGCAAGTCGCTCGGTATCTGTAGTAGCGAAGTTTCTCGGCTCGATGGTATTATCGAGAATTTCTTGGACGCGGTGCGCCCTCGCGATGCAGAAATGGCTGAGCTTCAGATATTTGATGTGTTGCAAGAGGTTCTTGATCTGCAGGAAGAGGAGCTGGGCGATCTGGGCCTTGAGATCGACGTCGCGGTCCCTTCGGAAGTCCCAAAGATTTTGGGTGATCGCCAGCAGATATATCAGGTGCTGTTCAATATTTTGAAAAACGCTATTGAGGCGACGGAGCGCGGAGGGCGCATCGAAATCCGCTCAAGCCATGACGATACCTACGTTTTTCTGCAGTTTCGTGATACCGGGGCTGGAATCGAAGCCGATGATTTGTCGAAAATATTCAACCCTTATTTCACCACCAAAACTTCGGGTCATGGACTGGGTATGATGATCGTGCAGCGCATTATGCGCGAGCACGGGGCTAAGATTGGCATCGATAGCCGTCCAGGTATCGGGACCGTGGTGACTTTACAGTTTCTAAGAAAAGGCCCCCGGACGCGCCTGTTGGAGTGATGCTATGTGCGAAAGGCCGTCTTGAAACTGCCATAAGAGAGTGTTCGCCCCTAGCAGTCTTCTATCTGTTTGAGGTATTCGATGAGTTCACGATTGGACTCGGCGTACGGGTTCAGTTCGAGGACTTTTTCGATGGAAGCTCGAGCTGCAGCGCATTCCCCAAGTTGTAGAGCAGACATGGCGATAGTGTGCCAAGCGCCGAAATGTTGTGGTGCTCTGTCGACGATAGTTTTGCACAAATCAACGCAGTCGCTCAGTCGCTCCCTGAAAAATAAAACAGTGGCGGCCTTGAATCGCGGCTCGATCCAGTCTGGATAGGCATGCATGAGTTCTTGAAAAATTTGAATAGCCTCGCAGTGCCGATTTGCCGAAAGGTGGCGCATTCCGTTTTCCAGACGGCCGCGAGCGCTGTCTCCTTTTTCCGAGTGCCAGATCTCCCAAATACCATTTTCGGCGAGCCGAGCAGCTGTTTTTGAATGGGACCGCAGAACGAACAATAACGGCTCAATGCAGCGGTAAGTAATGAGAATATTCGCAGCGGTACTCGCCGTCGAGTCCCCGCCGTGAATCATGCTTTCGGCGAGTTCTTGGCCCTCGACATCAGTGAGCTTGCGCTTCTGAGGATATGGACATGCGTCGTCTGCTTGGTGGAAGAAACCCATTAATTGGGCTAATTTTAAAGTAGTTAGGAGCGTATTGAAGAGACTGTTAAAATACTTTCACAGACCCCAATTTCAAACCAGACGATCAGAAAGATCCGCTTTAATATACGTCGCGGACGTAGCGTTTTGCTTTGGAAAGCTCTTGAACATACTTCTGAGCCGCTTCCTCAGACTTGCCGCCGTGCTCGGCGACGATATCTAGAAGGGCTTTGTCTACATCCTTAGCCATGCGGTAGGCGTCTCCGCACACAAAGAAGTAACCGCCTTCTTCCAGCCACTGGTAAAGCTCCTTACCATTTTCGCGCATGCGGTCCTGGACATAAATTTTTGCTTCCTGGTCGCGCGAGAATGCCAAGTCGAGTCTGGTCAACACGCCACGTTCCTGAAGATCAGTCAGCTCGTCCTCGTAGAAGAAGTCGCTGGCTCGGTTGCGCTCACCGAAGAAGAGCCAGTTTTTTCCAGGAGATTTGCGAATATCGCGTTCTTCGAGAAATGCGCGAAATGGGGCGACTCCGGTGCCCGGGCCAACCATGATCATGGGAGCGTTTTCATCGGCTGGGACTCCAAAATTCTTGTTAGGAGCCGGATAGCATAGAATGTCGGTGTCCGCAGATACCCGATCTGCTAGGAAAGTGGAGCATACGCCTTTTTTGTCGCGCCCATTGGATTCGTAGCGGACGCTCGCCACGGTTAGGTGGACCTCGCCGAGATGCTTCGCGATACTCGAGGATATTGAGTAGAGGCGCGGTTGCACTCGCTTGAGCAGTGCGACAAATTCCTCTGCGGTGAATACCGCTGTGTGGTAGTCTAGGAGCAGATCGATTGAATCTTTCCCCCACAAAAAGTCAGTGAGTTCCTTCTTTTTGGACGGGTCGAGGAGTTCGTTGAGCTTTTTATCGGCGGAGCGCTCGGCAACTGCAGCCAAGAGTTCCTTGCTTGGAGTCTTGATCTCAAAATCGGAAAAAAGCGCGTCTCTCAGAGGTTTGCTCTCGCCTTCGGAAACGGTGACGTTGGCTAGAGGATCGACGCCGAGAGCGGAGATGATTTCGTCGACGAGAACCGGACAATTTGTGGGAATGACCCCGAGCGCGTCGCCTACTTCGTAAGTGATGTCGGAGCCTTCAAGCGAGATTTCGTAATGTCGTGTCTCCTTCGAAGACTTGGGATCGGTGAGGGTCTCATTCTTGAGAATCTTCGCCGGAAATGGGTTCTTCTTGGTCCACTTTGACTTAACAGGCTTGGGCTTAGCCTCAATTGCGGCAGACTCCGTTGAGGCGCCACCTCCGAGCTTTGCGAGAGCTGGCATGACATCATCAATCCACTGAGCAAAGGGCTCTTCGAATTCGAGGTCGCAGTCGACACGCTCAACAATCTTTTTTGCACCGAGTTCCTCAAGGCGTCTTTCCCAATCGATGCCCGCCTGACAGAATAAATCGTAACTGGTGTCACCCAAAGCGAGGACTGCGAAGTGGGTATTTTCCAAGCGAGGAGTGCCCTCTTCCTGGACTGCATTCCACAAGGAAATGGCGTTGTCAGGCATTTCGCCATCCCCATAAGTGCTGGTGATGAGGAGCAGGCGATCGTAACTGGGCAGAGCGTCTGCTTCGATTTCGTCCATTCCCAGGACTTGGGCTTGCATGCCTTGGCTCACGGCATGCTCGGCAGCTTCCTGGGCTAAGCCCTCGGCATTGCCGGTTTGCGTTCCGTAGAGGATTGCAACAGGACTTCCGGTCTCGCCTCCGGCAGATTTGTTGGCCTTTTCTGACTCCAGCAGTCGGGACTTCATGCCCGCAAAAAACCCGCTCAACCACTGGCGTTGGCCATCGTTGAAGGGAGCGTCTTCGGGGATGTAGGGAAAGGTCATAGGTTGAGATCGATCATGAAAGTGTGATTCATGCAAACATTCCAAAGTGATCACCGTTTAGGCTAAACACAATGCACAATGCGCGATTACGACAATTTTTGAACGATATTGGCGGCAAACGATTCGTCGAACCTGACGCGGTGTTCGCTCGCTTGAGTATTCGAACGGTCCTGCTGGATCACCCATGCGGTTGCACCGAGAGAGTTGTTATCCTGGATATCGCGTTCGATCATCGATGTCTTGTAGTCTGAAATGCGTTTTTGAGCGAGCTTGGAGGCTAGCTCCTCATCGTTGAAGACTGATAAAGCAGCACGAGAGTCTTTGGCAATCGCCTCGATGAGCTTGCGGTCTCGGGTTTGAATCAAATTGCGCACATATTGGTCGATGTGGCGTCCGGTATCGCTGAGACCTTGTTTTTTCGCGAGGTCGCGAGCCATTTCAGTAGCCTTCGCTAAATGTGAGTAGATATTGATGAGCTTGAACATTTCAGGGGTGTCCATTTCGCCATACTCGGGACTGTGGCCATTCAATACACTTTGCTGGCTCGAATAAGCTTCTTGAAGCAGATCTAGTTCGGTTTCCGCGACTGAGAATGAAAGTTCTTCGATCATGGTTTTAGCGTCCATGCTCTTGAGGATTCCCTGGATTGTTTGGGTCTTGTAGAGGGATCGCGGCGTAGCGAATTTGAAGAATTGTCGCTCGTATTTCCAACGGTCGAGAAGCTTGCGCGCGATCAGAGATCCGGTGCGCTTGAAGTGCTGCTCAAGCATGGTCTTAATAATGATCTCATGGGAGCGCGCCTCCTCGGTGTCGCTGTCGAGGCGCTGGATGAGTACAGAATCAGCACTGTAACGGAGTTCCAGGATGCCTTCTGGATCGTATTGGTATGCATTCCCCCCAGACATACCATTGCAGAAACCTTTTCCGAACGAGCCGAGGTTGAGGATGGTGCCGTTGGTCATATATTCGCAGCAGAAGTCACCGACGCCTTCGACGACTGCGAGGGCTCCTGAGTTTCGTACTGCAAAGCGGTCGCCGGCCTCGCCGTTGACGTAGAGTTGTCCGCCGCTAGCGCCGAAGAGTGCGAAGTTGCCGATGAGGACATTTTCGCCTCGTTTGAGGCTGCCCCCTCCGGGCGATTTGATAGCGACAACACCTCCACATGCGCCCTTACAGACCCCGTCATTACAAGTCCCGGTATGCTCAAGCAGCATGCCGTCATTGTTCCAACAGCCGTAGGACTGTCCGGCGGAGTTGGTGGTGCGGATCACGACGCTATCTTGGGCTAGGAACTTGCGGCCTTTTTTTCCAACCAGAACTGAGGGCGGTAGGTCCGTTTGCTCCCGAGGCATGACATGAGCCAAGAAGCGTTCGATATCGATGGCGAGCTGTCCACCGAAAGTCTTGTTGCGATTTTCGAGTTTGAAATCGGGGCCTTCGAAGATCAACTGCTTCTCGGAGCCGAGTAACATCTTGTCGCAGACTTGAGGCCATATGGCGTCATCGATGCTGAAATCGGCCTGAACGTAAATGGGATTGTCCACTTTGATTTCCTCCTCTTCCGCTAGGAAATCTCGAAAATCTAGACGCCCGTAGATGGAGGGATGGTCGATCAGGTGTAGGAGGCTGGTCTTGCCACGGATTTCGCGTAGGCTTCGGTATCCGAGGCGCGCGAGGATGCGGCGCACATCGTGAGCGATGTTGAGGAAGTATTGAGCCAGTGCGCGTGGGTCGCCCTCATACATTTCCGGATTCGTGGTGAGTCCGGCAGGACACTTTACATTGCAATTTTTCGCCATGACGCATTTCAGCATCATGAGGGCGGTAGTTCCAAATTCGAACGAGTCGGCACCCATGATGGCGGACTTCACGACATCAGATCCGGTCTGGTGGGCATTGCTAGCACGGAGTATCACCTTGTCACGGATACCATTGGCAGCCAGTGCTTTGTGTACTTCAGCGATTCCCAGCTCAGCCGAGCGACCGGTGTTTTTGAGGCTGGTCACGGCGGCGGCTCCGGTTCCTCCGGTTGATCCGGCTACATTGATCACGTCGGCTCCAGCCTTCGCGGTGCCCACTGCGATGGTGCCGATACCTTCGGAGGATACGAGCTTTACGATGACCTTTACGCGCGCGGCATGGGCATCGTGAATGAGCTGTCCAAGGTCTTCGATTGAGTAGGTGTCATGGTGAGGTGGAGGGCTGACCAATTCAACCAGGGGTGTGCCACCACGGGAGGAGGCGATCTCTACATTCACCTTGTGGCTGGGGAGCTGACCGCCTTCACCGGGCTTTGCTCCTTGCGCGATCTTGATTTCGATTTCCTTGAGGTTTGGGTCGGCAAAATAGCCAGCCCAAACCCCGAAGCGACCGGAAGCGATCTGCTTGATAGTGCTGCTTTTGATGGTGTTGAAACGACGCGATTTTTCACCACCTTCACCCGAGTTGCTGAGGGCTCCTGCTATATTGGCACCCTGGGAGACCCCTTCGTGGACGATGCCAACCAGCGCGCCGTGACTCATCGCTCCCGAGGTGAGGCAGGGCGTAATTTCGTGGGCCGGTTGGATCTCCTCGAGATCGAGTGGTTTCGGGGCCACGCGGAGTTTACCGAGATAATTGATCATGAGCGGCGGAGCAGAATCGACGCGCAGATGGTCAATTTCAGCGGTGATCTCAGCCCCTGGGAATCGTCCCAGCCAGTGATGACGCAGGCTCGCTAGCTTCAATACGTTGCTTTCTGGTGAGAGCTTCGCTTTGAAGGTCTCGCCTTCTTGAATCACTTCGAGCCCTTGGACTGCTAGGTAGGCATTGCCCAGAATGTTTTGTTTTCCGAGGGTTTTTGCAAAGTCTTCGACGGTCTGTGCTTTGCGGACATCTGCTGGGAAAAGTACAATGTCGCGGAGGGCGGCAGGGCGCTCGGCTCGGCTCACAGCGAGATTTTTGACGAAATTTTTGTAGGCGCGGGTGAGTTTGAAGCTGTCTATCTGCTGCGGGGAGCGCTTGCCGTATCCAAAGAGCTTGTAGGATAGGTTTGAGGGATGGGAGCTGTCGCTTACCAGCTCATTTAGGGCGTTTTTGATTGAGGCGGGCTCTTCGTCATGTTGGCCTTCGAAAAGCTCGTCGATGAGTTGTGCCTGCGACTGCTTCACTCGCTTTACGAGGACAGATTTGACCTCGTTCATGGCCTTCGGGTGCTTGTGCAACTCGTAGAACACGAAGGTTTGTTCGATGGTTTTGGTGACGTCTTCGTGCTGGTCTACCATGCCCGCGATCTCGGAGTAGAGTGCGATCATTGCCTGGAGGGCGTCGCCATTTTTAGCATCGCTCAGACCATGCTTTTCGAAAATGTGCGTAATCTCTTCATCAGCAGCGTAGAGCACTTCTTCGCTGGTCATATTTTTGTATTCCTGGACCGCAGTTAGGCCGAATGTATGTCCTGCTCCATCCTGACGCTCTTTGAATAGCCCCAAATGTGGGATGTCCGCTTCTTGGTGAATGGCGAGTGCTTTGAAGTGCCACTCTGCGGCGCTAGAGGCGATTTCCTTGAAGCCAGCTCCTCCGACTGGGGAGTTTAGATTGGGAAAGTGTTTGGCGAGGCGGGAATCGGAAGTGTCGAGAAAGTTGGACTCGAAAAATTCGCCGCCGATGTAGCTTTCAGCGGTGCAGAGTCCAAATTTGCCCATGGTCTTCATGAGCGATTTGGCGACTGCTTTTGCAAAGTTAGAAAGGCCTTTTTCCAGCTTCTCTTCGCCATTGAGGCTGAGCACGCGATTGTGAACGGTGAGGGGGCAGATAGCGTGCGCGCCGTAGCCCAGCATTGATGCAACGTGGTGGGAGCTAGCGGCCTGACCGGTTTCGATGAGGATGGAAACGTTGAAGCGGAGACCACTCTCAATGAGAGCCTGATTGGTCGCTGCGACCGCGAGCATGGCTGGAATAGCGGCCTTGCTCAGCCCGATTTTTCGATCACTCAAAATAATGATTCCGGGCCGTGCTTCCGCGGCGTCCTGAACTTGTTCGCAAAGTGCGTTGAGGGCCTTTTCGAGGTTCAATTCATTTTCTGCGGCGTTTTTTGAGGGAGCGAATAGCATTTCAATTTCGCTCACTGGAGTTTCACCTTGCTCGCGAATCTGTTCGAGTTGGGTGCGATCCAGGACCGGCGAATCGAGCACGATTTGCTTGCCGGTTTCCGTTGAGAAATTGGGCTTCGCGCCGAGGGAGACGCGCAGGGTCATGCCGTCTTTCTCGCGAATTGAATCGAGGGGCGGATTGGTGACTTGGGCGAAGCGCTGACTGAAATAGCGCGCCATACCGCCCTCTGCGCCGTTCATCGTGTTGCTGGCGAGTCCGTAGCCCATTGCACTGATTTTCTCACCTCCAGTGACGATCATAGGATCGAGGAGGAAGCGGAAACTTTCTTGGTTCATCGAGTATGCGACGTGGCGTTGCTCGATTGAGAATTCGTGAGACTCGTCAAGTTCGGTGAGTGAGATCTTTGGAAGATCGTTAATCTTGGTTGAGTGCTTTGCGACCAGGGTCTCGTAGTCATCGCTGGAGGCCAAGAGGTCATCTACTTCTTGAGTGGTGAAGTACTGATGCTTGGCGTGGTCGTAAAAGAGGATGCCTCCAGATTCGACGCGGCCTCGGCGAATTACGGATTTCGGATCAAATTCAATCTGCCCAGCTTCGGAGGTGACTGCTAGGTATTGGTCCGTCTCGACGGTGCGCAGGGGACGCAGGCCCATCCGGTCAAGAGCAGCGCCGACGATATTGCCGTCACTGAAAACGAGGGCGGCGGGGCCGTCGTTTTTTTCTTCAGATAGGCTGAAGTACTCAAACATCGCTCGAGTTTTTGCAGAGAGGGTAGGATCGTTTTCCCAAGCGGGAGGCATCATAGCGCGGACGGCGGTTACGATGTCTAGCTGGTCGTCGATTATGCGCCGAGCGATCGTTTGGTCCAGGCGCGCTGAGTCGGACTGGCCTTCAGGAAATATGACGCGTCTATTCTGCTGCTTGGCAATGGCATCCTCGCTGAGACGATTTTTCTTATCGGTGTTCAATTCTCCGTTGTGGGCCATCCAGCGAAATGGCTGAGCCATGAACGTAGCCGGGGCGGTATTGGTCGAGAATCGAGTGTGAAAGAGAAAAATGCTGATCGCATGGTCGGGGTCGGTGAGGTCGAGGAAGTAGGGCACGACTTCACCGGAGTTCAGGCGTCCTTTGTAAACCATGGTCCGCGAACTCATGGAAAGGGGATAGAACCCTGTCATACCCTGGGTATTATAGGCGATTTCTTCGATTGAGATCAGGGTGTCGTTGATGAGTCGGTCAAAGTCCGCCTGGGGGGCACTTTGCAGAGAGTCTGGGCGTCCGAATACAAGCTGTAAAATCGGTTGCTGGGCACGCGCTGACTGTGGGTTGAGGACTGAATTATCAACGGGGACTTCGCGCCACTGGAGTAGCGGTATGTTGGACTCCTGACACTTTTCTTCGATGAGACTGCGTGTAAAATCGTGTTTGTCGTCTAGGTGTGGGAAGAAAAAATTGGCGACGCCGAATTCACCGGTTTCGAGACTTTCTTTGCCGAGGATCTTGGCAAAGAAACGCCGGGAAATATCCATATTGATACCAGCGCCGTCACCGATGCCTTCGGAACTCATACCACCGCGGTGCGGGATCACGCAGAGAGCTTCGTGGCCTTTCAACATCAAGTCGTGGGTTTGTTTGCCGTCTTTGCGCGTTATGAAGCCGACGCCACAACTGTCGAAGTCTAGATCGCGATCGTAGAGCTTGTGTTCAGGAAGCGCATGGATTTGGGGGGCCTTGTGAGAAGTGCTTTGCTTGATGAGGTCCATAGGATTCACGGCTTAGAAGGTTCTTTTTGGGCTCTGATGCCGGCTCGCGTGGGTTGCGATTAGGATCGGCGATCTGGCTGAAAACGGGCTGTCGAAAAGGTCCAAAGACAATTGAAGACCGGTGAGTTAACTCGATCCCGGTCTTCTAGAGGTTTGAACGGGTGAGTTTTAGAGGAAGCGAACCGTTTTTTCTCGGATCTGCTCGGCTGTTTCCCCTTTGCAATTGGTATTTGTCGGGGCAAACGGTTTGGCGTCGTTCGGTTGGATCAGGCCATTGCTGAGCATGAAATTTTCGACTTCTTCTCCGGACACGTCCGCGAGCATGACGCCATCGATTTCAACGCATGGGGAAAGGGGTTGGCCTGACTTCTCAACCATTTCTGCGTAGAGATCACGGTTGTTGATGATATCCAGATCCGTGTAGTCGAGCTTGTATTTTGCGAGGATTGCACGGACTCCCATGCTCCATCCGCAAGTCGGTTTAAGATATGCTTTGATTTCCATAGCTCAAGATAGTGTTAGATACGCCTAGGTAGCACCCAGGGTTCGGTGCTGTTTAGGAATGAAGCGATCATACTAACATACTAGGTCAATAGTGAAAATCAAGGCTTGAGCGGTTCTGGTGTTATTTCGACAAGTTTTTTGCCAATTTGCGCTGAGACGATGGGCCTAACGGCATTTTTCGGAGCCGCGTTGATGAGTTGATAGGCTCCATCTTTGAATCCCAGGAGATATGATACCGTGAAGAAGTCTTCGGTGGAGTATTCCACTCCCATTCACAGTCGGGGCTCGAGGTTCGAAGTGTATGGTGTACCTTTGAAGTCAAAATCGATGATGTCGTTTGCTTCTATGCTGTGGAAGGTGATTTTTTTTAGCGGGTAGTGAATTTCGTTGCGCACCGCTATTTCAATCATCGCTCGGTAGCGATCTTCGACATGATCCCAGCAAAATAGGTCGAGCATCGCTTCGGCATCACGGGATTCGCTGGCTGCGGTGAAGGCCTTACGCAGGCGTTCGCGCGCAGATTCTTCGCCGAGTTCACTTCTATCGCAGGCGGTGAGAAGGAATGCGTATATCGCAAGGATCCCGAGCGTGTGGATTTTGGACTGTCGAAGAATATCCATCTATCGATAAAAAGCTGGGCTGGAGGCCTTTTGCAAGTAGCCATAGGTTTTGACACTTCGATTGAATGGAGGAGGAATTGCCGGATGTCTCTCCTGAGCCGCGCATTCAAGATCCACCAATACTGCTTAGACGCTCCGGCGGTGGCATTGAGCGCTTATGTGCTGGTCTGTCGTATTGATGGTCGCTGGGTCGATTGGGGAAGTGCGGTGATTATTTTTCTGACAGTTTGGCTGGCCTATCTGGGAGATCGTTGGATGGATGCGCGTCGCAACCCGAGGGCCGCTTTGACTTCGCCTCGACATCAGGTCTTCGTGCACGAGCCGGATTTTTGGCTGAGGGCTTGGGTGGTTATTTTGGGCGTAAATGTGGTCATGAGTACAATCGCGTTGAGCCTTAGTGCGTGGCTGTATGGACTGTCGCTGGGTCTCGGGAGTGTAGTTTATACATTCTGGTCACAGCGTTTGGCCTGGAGAGGGCCTCAAAAGGAATTGTTTGTGGGGATACTCTTCGGTTGGGTCGCGGGAGGATTTACTCCGTGGGAGGGCTCGCTCACGGCTTGGACTACGATGTTTGCGATTGCTTGTCTTTGTGCGTTGAATTGCCTGAGCGTGAGTTGGACTGAACGGGAGCTTGATGTTCAGCGTGGTGAACGCTCTGCATTCAGTCACTTTGTCGGCGGATTAATGGGGCCAGCGGACTGGAGAATAGTCATAGCGCTTATGGCAGGCGGGTTATTTGCGGCTGCTTGGGTATCCGTATCTTTTGCCTTGCTATGCGCGGTTTACCTCGGGGGTTTAGCCTGTATGACGAAGCATGAAAGGTCTTTGAGTCGGGCGGGGTTTAGTTTGATTGCGGATTGGGGCATCCTTGCTGTGTTTATTTTGGCTGCCTGGATTTCATGACTTATCAGAAAGCAGATGGCTTTGGGAGGCTGGCGCGTCCCTATCAGTTTTTGGAGCGAGTCTTCTTGGGAAGGGCTCTGGATGAGCTTCGATTTTGTTTTCTTGAGAGGGCCGAGGTCCAGGCTGCGCAAACGGTCCTGATCTTGGGTGAAGGTGATGGTCGGTTTCTCAAGGCAGCGTTGGAGCAAATGCCGAAAGCGAGTTTCCAAGTCGTGGATTTCAGTCCAGGGATGTTGGAAGTGGCGGAAGCGCGTCTGAGCCAGGAAGAGCGGTTGCGCGTATCGTTCACCTGTCGAGATGCGCGTGATTATGATTTCGTTGGCAGCCAGTATGATGGCTTGGTGATGCATTGCTTTCTCGACTGTTTTTCCGAGCAGACGCTCCAGGATGTTTTGCCGAGGTGGCTCGGATTGGTGCGAGCGGGCGGTTGGGTTTGGATTGGGGATTTTGTGGAACCGCGGATGATTGGCTGGCGGTGGTTGCGATTGCGGGCCCTGTATCGTTTCTTTCGCGTGATCACCGGAATTGAGGCGAAACGGGTCGCCGATCCGCTGGAGATTTTATGTTCTTCGGGGTTCGCGCTTCTCGGAGATCGGAGCACGGCTCGAGGGGCTTGCCGGTCCAGAGTCTTTCAGAGGATTCCCGAGGATTGACATCTGTGGGTGAGCGCGCATGCCTGATTCTATGATATTTCCACTTCGCGCAATTTGCCTCTCGGCTTCATTGCTTTTTTTATTTGGAGCGTGCAGCAAGGTCGAGCGACCGATCAATCGTAGTAATTTCCAAGACCGACTTCCCGAGGTCAAGGTTACGGTCGAGGTCCTGACAACGCTGGGGCCGATCCAGGTGGAGCTTTATCGTAATTATGCGCCGATTACTGTGGAGAATTTCTTACAATATATGCGCGATGATCATTACGATGGCACCATTTTCCATCGAGTGATCGACGGTTTCATTGTGCAGGGTGGCGGTTTTGACGAAAATCTTCAGGAAAGGCCGACTCGCGAGTCTATCCTTAATGAGGCTTCAAATGGCCTGCGTAACGAGCGAGGCACCATCGCGATGGCGCGGACGAATGACAAAGATAGCGCCTCATCCCAATTTTATTTTAATCTGGCAGACAACGAGATTTTGGACCATGGCGTCCGGAACTACGGATATACGGTATTCGGGCGTATCATTAGCGGTATTGAAGTGATCGATGCGATCGCAAAGGTCCCAGTGTCTGATCGAGATAACATGCAGAGTGTTCCGGTGGATCCAGTTACGGTCTTGAATGTCCGCGAAATTAGTCGCGAGGAGATTGAACGAGGTCCCGTAAAGCGCGATAAGCGTTTCTGATTTTCTCTAATTTATGGATGTCCTAACTAACTACCTACTGTGTATTCTGTGCGTGCAGATCGCAGTGCTCATGCTTCTGGTATCGGAAAAAGTTGAGAGCACTCTGTTCAGCCGCTCCTTCGTGAAAGGCCTGTCAATCGCCACATCAGCGGCCGCGGTGGTCGCTGCAATATTCACCCTGCTAAGAGACGTCATATGAAGCGCAAGGATTCATTTTTAAGACGTGTGAAGAGGGGATTCACGCTGCTTGAGCTGATCGTGACGATCGCAATCATCGGGATATTAGCCACTCTTGTCTTTTCATCCGTCTCCATCGGTAGGTGTGCGGCAATTATCACCGGAGCAAAGAAGTTGATCAAAGATTGCCGTGGACTGATCACGACTGGTACGGCCTCTAAGACGACGATTTTAGGCTGCCTGACGAGGGCTCAAGCCGAGATAGACTCCGTGATAGGTAACGGTTGTCTCGATGCTAAGGGAAAAATCGATCTGCAGAAGCGGATCAACAGCATTAACCAGCAGATTGATGCCTACAAGGTAGGCGGTGGAGCCGAATATGCCGCTGAGCTTGAAGCCGCGAAACTCAAGATGCCATAGGCACGACATCCCGAGTTTTTAGGTGGATAGAGGGTCGTGATTATCTGGGTGGTTTTCGGGTTTACCGAGCATTTACCGTGACGCTGGCAAAGTGCGAGTTGACTGTCTGTTTCTGCTCGTTGAAGTGAATTAGAAGGCCTGGACTCGTTCCTCCAAACGCTCAAAGATGAACCACGAACTCACACGAATTTACACGAATCGTTTACTTCTTCGTGTGGATTCGTGCCCATTCGTGGTTAAAAGAAGCCGTAGAGACCATTTGACCAAGTAGAACTAGTGATGAACGTCGAGGAGCCGCTCCTGGGGACTTCTATGCATTGGGTACTGTTTTCAAATAGCCTGAGAGGTCGTGGCTACTCGGGTTTTGATAAACACTGAGCCCGAATTCAGGAAGGACGGAGAGAAGGTGGTCAAAAATGTCGGCCTGGATGCCCTCGTATTCCGCCCAGGCAGTTGTTTTGGTGAAGACGTAGATCTCAATGGGCAGGCCGTGCTCGGTCGGTTGTAATTGACGGACTAGGAAAGTCAGCTCGGTGTGTATCTCAGGTTTGGCCCGGAGCCATGCTTCACAGTAGGCGCGAAAAAGTCCGACATTGGTCAAGCTACGACCATTTGCTTTGGGAGAGGTATCGCTTAATGCGAGGCGTTTGTTGTGTTCGCGGAGTTCTGGGATTTTTTTCGCGAGGTGGTCACCGAGCGGGGCAAATTGTAGGAATTTGTCGATCTCAGCTTCGCCGAGAAAGCGGACCGTTGCCATGTCGATGTGAATATTGCGTTTGATGCGGCGTCCCCCGGTTTCCTTCATGCCCCGCCAGTTTTTGAACGATTCGGCGATCAGGGCATGAGTCGGGATGGTGGTGATTGTTTTATCCCAATTGCGGACTTTGACAGTTGTCAGGGACACATCGATGACGTCCCCATCCGCCCCTTTTTGCCGCATTTCAATCCAGTCTCCGACTTTCACCATATTGTTGACAGAGAGCTGAATTCCGGCGACGAGGCCCATAATCGGATCGCGGAAGACGAGTAGGAGCACCGCGGTCATCGCCCCTAGCCCGGAGACCAATATGACCGGCGATTTATCCAACAGGGTGGAGACGATAAAAATCAGCCCGATGCTGTTGAAAACCAGTTTGATTGCTTGGACAAAGCCTTTGAGCGGAATCTTTCGTGAGGAGCTGATCCGCTCGTAGGCAACGATGGCAACATTCAGGAGAGCATCAATTACTAGCAGGACTACAATGATCGAGTAAACATTGGTCGCCTTCTCGAAAATGGGCATAATCGGCGATTCGGGTTTGATCACCAATCCGGGTGCGAAGGAGACGACGATGAGTGGAACGATGTGCGAGAGTCGAGTGATCACCCCCTTCTCGAGGATCAGGTCGTCCCAGTCGGTTCGGGTTTTTTTGATTACCGATGCTACCGATGATTGGATCAAGTATTTCGCGATGGCATTCGCGAGCATTGCGAGAAATACCAACAGCAGGATGCCGGTAATCTGGGCGATCAGATCAGCCTGCTCAATCTCGAGCCCTAGCGTGTTAAATAAAAATTCGGAAAAGGTTTCGACCATGATGGCTTGGGGTCTAGCTGTTGAGGATTAAATGGATGATGCGCGTTCTTTTTTGGGTGGCTGGATATGAGCATCCTCCGGTAACCATAGATTGTAGTAATTGCGGTAGATGCTGAGGTGCCTCGCTGTAAAATCTCCGAAGTCTGAGAAAGCTGCTGTTCCCTCAGTCCAGTTTGTTGGAAGTTCCATCAGGCTGACCCGCTTGCTCAGGGGCTGCATCAGGCCAAAGTAAACGGTCACAATAAAGATTGGCAGGATGATGCAAGTTTTGAAGATAAACCAAAGAAGCTTTAGCATGTTTGCGGATTAAGCGTGGGTTGGGCTTGGGTTCAATGCCACAAATTAGAGAATCCACGACTTTTCTTCATTGGCACAGGAAGCCTTATCGCATCACATGAGGTAATTGTATATTATGAGCCCAACTCTCAGAAAGATAGGATCCATTCTCGGAATCTTCGTCTTCGCCACTCACATTGCCTTGGGGCAGATTCAGTCGGGTGCTCCAATTCGCGACTTTCGCCTTCCAAAGTTCAATGAAAACGGTCGTTTAGAGTGGGATCTATCCGGTGAAACGGGCACCTACATCAGCCGTGAAGAGGTGGAGGTGACAGGCGTATTGCTGCGTGTGTTTTCGGATGAGGCGCAGCCGAAAGAAGTGTTTCAGATGCAAAGTCAGCGAGCATCCGTATTGTTAGATAAACAACAAGCACAGGGGTTTGGATCGGTGTATGGGGTGTCTGAGGAGTTTGCCATTTCCGGAGAAGAATGGCGATGGG
Organism: Verrucomicrobiota bacterium; assembly: GCA_039034055.1. Lineage (GTDB taxonomy): Bacteria > Verrucomicrobiota > Verrucomicrobiia > Opitutales > JABSRG01 > JBCCBL01. The sequence goes on from JBCCBL010000012.1 coordinate 21,075, forward strand.
ATGCGACCACCGATCATTTAGTCATTGAGCAGGACGTGCGGGTGATTTTCAAACTATCCCTATCTACATTACTGAAGTGAATTTTAAGAAAATACTGCTTCTTTTTTCCCTGTTGAATGCCAGTGCCGGTGCGCTTTACGGGCAGAATGCGGCCCTGGAACGTACGATCATCGATAGCGATCGGATGGAGCTTCAGGGTGAAGCTACACGAAATGTGTTTCGCTTCATTGGAAATGTCCGTATCACCGGGACCAACCTTGAGGCGCGCTGTGATGAAATGGAGCTGGTATCGCTTCGCGAAGGGGGAGATGGCGAGGATGATGAGCTGATCAGCCAAATTGGAGGCATTGTATCTCTAATTGCTAAAGGAAATGTGCGTATCGAGCAGGAAGGGCGCATTGTGGAAGGTGGGCTGGCGAAGATCTTTCCGAAAGAAGGCTATCTAGAGATCACGGATAAACCCA